>JAXGUU010000008.1:0-31136 GCA_040774145.1 Anaerolineae bacterium | reverse complement strand
GGTGATGCTACCTACTTCCTGCATAGTCTGCGGCTGCTGAAGCCCTATACCCTGAGCGAGGCAGAGGAGCGGATCATCAATATCAAGGACGTCAACGGCATCAGCAGCCTGATGACGATCTACGATATGATCACGACCGGACTGGAGTTCCACCTGGCGGTGGAGGGTGAGGACCAGGTGCTGACGCGTGGGCAGCTGATGTCCTACGTCTCCGATCCCGATCCGGAGACCCGCGCAGCGGCCTATCAGGAGCTGTTTCGCGCCTATCGCGGCGAGACCGTGGTGCTCTCGGAGATCTAAGCTGCGCGGGTGCGCGATTGGACCGACGAGCAGGTCAAGGTGCGTCGCTTTACCAGCCCTCTCAGCGTGAGGAACGTCTCCAACGACCTTCCGGATCCGGTGGTGGAGACCCTGCTGGAGGTCATCCGTCAGAACACCGCGATCTTCCAACGCTTCTTTGCCTTCAAGGCGCGCGCGCTGGGCGTGGAACGCTTGCGCCGGTATGACCTCTACGCGCCGCTCTCTGAATCGGAGAAGGCGTATACGTTTGACGAGGCGGTGCGTCTGGTCGACGAGAGCTATCGGGCTTTCTCGCCCACGTTGGCCGATCAGGCGATGCGTGTGCTGGAAGAACGACATCTGGACGCTCAGATGCGTCCGCGGAAGATGGACGGCGCCTACTGCTATGGCGTGCTGCCCGGCGTGACGCCTTGGGTGCTGACCAACTATGCGGGCAAGGTGCGCGACGTCTCGACGCTGGCCCACGAGTTGGGGCACGCCGTCCACGCGATGATGGCGGCGGATCACTCGGCACTGACCTTCCACTCGGCGCTGCCGATGGCTGAGACAGCCTCGGTCTTCGGCGAGATGCTTCTGACGGACAAGCTACTGGCCGAGGAACCCGACCCCGGCGTGCGCAAGACCCTGCTCGGCACCTTGCTCGATGATGCCTATGCGACGATCATGCGCCAAGGGTACTTCGTCCTGTTTGAGAGGACCGCACACGGTATGATCCTGGAGGGGGCGACGGCGGATGAGTTGCGGGCGGCTTATCTCGACAACCTTCGCGAGCAGTTCGGCGCGTCGATGACGCTGAGTGAGGACTTCGCTGTGGAGTGGACAGCGATCCCCCATATCTATCACACTCCCTTCTACTGCTATGCCTATGCCTTCGGTAATCTGTTGGTCCTGGCCCTCTACCGCAAGTACAAGGAACTTGGACGCGACTTTGAGGCCGACTATCTGCGCATCCTCGCCTATGGAGGATCGGCAAGCCCGGATCACATCATCCGCGAGGCGGGCTTTGACATGGCGTCCGCCGACTTCTGGCAGAGCGGTTTCGATCTGCTGTCTGAGATGCTTGAGGAGCTGGAGGGGCTCTCGTAGCGGCAGCTTGACCGGCTTGCCGGGGTGCAGGGGAGGCGACCCGTTGGTGTGTGGAGGTGATGAAGATGACCGACCAAGACCTTGAGGACATCCGGCAACAGCAGGCGCGGTGGCGCGAGGCGACCTATCAGCGGGCGGTGGATCGTTTCCCGGAGCGCAGAGAGCGTTTTGAAAGCGCCTCCGGCATCCCGCTGGATGTGATGCAGACACCCGCAGATGTGCCGGTCGACTACCTGGCCGATCTGGGGTTTCCGGGGGAGTACCCCTACACGCGCGGCGTGCAGCCGACTATGTACCGGGCTCGCTTCTGGACGATGCGCCAGTATGCGGGCTACGCCTCAGCTGAGGAATCGAACGAGCGCTATCGCTACCTGCTGGAGCAGGGTCAGACCGGGCTCTCGGTGGCGTTTGACCTTCCGACGCAGCTCGGCTACGATGCGGATGACGACCTGTCCGCGGGTGAGGTGGGGCGGGTGGGCGTCTCGATCAGCTGCCTGGACGACATGCGGCGGCTCTTCGATGCGATCCCTCTCGACAAGGTCAGCACGTCGATGACGATCAACGCCCCTGCCGCCGTGCTGTGGGCGATGTACGTGGCGGTTGCCAGGTCCCAGGGCGTGGCGCCGGAGCACCTTCGCGGCACCATCCAGAATGACATTCTCAAGGAGTACGTGGCACGGGGCACCTACATCTTCCCGCCGCGTCCCTCAATGCGTCTGATCACCGATACGTTTCGCTACGGGGCAGATGCGGTCCCCAAGTGGAATCCGATCAGCATCAGCGGTTATCACATCCGTGAGGCGGGCAGCACGGCGGTCCAGGAGATCGCCTTCACGCTTGCCAACGGTATCGCTTACGTGCAAGCCGCTCTCGACGTCGGCTTGGACATCGACGACTTCGCCCCCAGGTTATCGTTCTTCTTCAGCGCGCATAACGATTTCCTCGAGGAGGTCGCCAAGTTCCGCGCGGCTCGGCGCATGTGGGCGCGCCTGATGCGCGAGCGTTTTGGGGCCCAGGCGCCGGCGTCGTGGCGCCTGCGCTTCCATACTCAGACCGCCGGCTCGACCCTGACCGCACAGCAGCCGATGAACAACATCATCCGTGTGACGCTGCAGGCCCTCGCCGCCGTCATGGGTGGGACCCAGTCGCTGCATACCAATTCGATGGACGAGGCGCTATGGCTGCCTACCGAGGAGAGCGTGCGTCTGGCCCTGCGCACCCAGCAGATCATCGCGCACGAATCGGGGGTCGCCGACGTTGTCGATCCGTTGGCGGGTTCCTACCAGGTCGAGGCGCTGACCGACGAGATCGAGCGCCGTGCGCTTCGCTACATCCACACGATTGATGAGTTGGGGGGCGCGCCGGTGGCCGTCGAGCAGGGCTATATGCAGGCCGAGATTGCCGAAGCCGCCTACCGGGCACAGATGGCGGTCGAGCGTGGGGATCAGACGATCGTCGGGGTCAATGACTTCAGGGACGATGACGAGACGCTGGACATCGAGCAGCTGAAGGTGGATCCCGCCGTGGAGCAGCTTCAGCGGCAGCGTCTGGCTAAGTTGCGGGCTCAGCGTGATAGCGCTCGCGTCTCGGCCCTGTTGGAGGCCATCGAAGCCGCAGCACGGGAGCCGTCGGCACCGCTGATGCCGCGGTTCATCGAAGCCGTGGAGGTCGGCTGCACCCTAGGCGAGATCTGTGGCGTCCTGCGTCGCGTCTGGGGCGAATACCAGCCTCGCACCGTGCTTTAGTTCAGGTCAACCGTTCAGCCGATCTCGACGTTGACCTTCTTCTCCATCTTGGCACCCAGAATCCGGGCAAGGGAGCGGATCGCATTGATGGTCTGCCCCTTACGCCCGATCATCCTGCCCATATCCTCTGATGCGACGTGCATTTCGATCATCACGGTCGTCTCGCCCACCGCCTCGGTGACCTCCACGGCATCAGGCTGATCGGCGAGGCCCTTGGCGATGAACTCCACCATGTCCTTGATCGCGGTCATTGTCCTCTCCTTGAGGAACTCAAGATGCGGATTGCGTGAGTCGTCTACCCTCAGTATAGTCAAGATCCGCGAAGTGACCAATTTATGCGGATTGTGACCGCGCGTGCTCTGTAGTGTGCATCAAGTGGCGGGCGCACCCTCATGGCCCTGACGTTCCGGAATCTGCGATGGTCAGCTGTCGCCCGTCACTCCGTCCGAAGACCTCGGGGAAGTAGAACTCGCCGGCGGTCGTGGGGATGACGTGGTAGTCGCCGGGCAGGGTCGCGCGGAAGGTGTAGCTGTATTCATAGGTGCCTGCCGCCAGGACATCGGCGAAGAGCACCACCTTCTCGTCACGTAGCTCGCTGCGGCTGTACCAGTTCCACCACCACCAGAAGCGCGAATTCTGTCGCTCGAGCCGCGGCGTCATCGCGAGCAGGCTGGTGGTCGCCAGCCCCGTATCCACAGCTTCGCCGCCTGCAGGCAAGGGGTCCTCGACCACGACGTAGTAGCGATCGTGGGGCGTGATCAGCGTGAGATCCACCCGAATCACGTCGCCGAGCTTGACCTCGCGCACCTCGGGACACGCCCGGCGATCCTCAGCCTCACAGCTAGCCAGCGTGTAGCGCCGGTTAACGATGAAGCCGCGGTCCTCCGCTTGGATCTCCTCGACGGGTAGGTAGACCTGGAGATGGGCGCTGTAGTAGAGGCGTCCCGGTCCATCGCTTCTGGCGATCGTCAATGCGTTGGTCGTGCCGGCGGTGAGCGCGGAGAGGGGCATCGTAGCGCGAAGGCTGTCCTGAACCGTCTCTCGGGTGGCTGTGCCGTTGGCCTGCTCGACATCGTTGAGATAGAGGGCGAAGTCATAGGCCGCGTCGAGCTCTCCCGTCTCGACCATCCAGCGGGTGAGCGAGATCAGCGCCCAGGCGGTCTCCTGCGTGGTCTCCCAGACCCCCGTCCGGCGGGCGACCATCAACCAGCGCACAACATTGGGGATGAGGGCGTTGTCAGGGTCCAGCCTGGCTAGGGTGTCGAGGACGATCGCAGTCGAGCGTGTATCCGTGTTCATCGCCCACCAGTCGTGGTGGGCTTCCTCCCAATGGGCGCCGGTGGCGCTGAGGATGGCTGCGTTGTTGATGTCCGACAGGAGGGTGGACAGCCGAGCGTCGTTGGGCGCCTGGAGCCAGAGCGCCTGCGCCAGATAGGCACGCGCATAGGTGCTCAGCTTATCGCGTTCACCGTAGAGTTCGTCCAGGGCACGACGGTCCACCCGCTGACCCTCGGCCAGGACGTAGAGTAGCCACGCCTGGCGGTTGGCCTCTCGATAGGTCTCGAGGCCTCGGATCGGTTCGACCTTTGAGGCTAGGTAGGCCAGACCACGGTCCAGCATGTCGCGGTCCACGGAGAAGCCGGCTTGTTGGGCTTTCAGGAGCGCGAAGACGACGTAGCCGCTCACATAGGGATTGCTCTGAGGATCCTGGATGCGGTACCACCATCCCCAGCCACCGTCAGGGAGTTGCTGGGCCTTGAGCTTGCTGAGACCCTCCCGGACCAGATCTGGCAGGCGAGCAGCCAGATCGGGATCCTCGATGCCCAGCGAGTTGAGCGCGTTGTAGGTCAGCACGTTGGGCAGGAAGCGGCTCACCGTCTGTTCGGTGCACTCGTATTCGTAGTGCTCGAGATAGTCCAGGCCCTCCCGCATACCTGCGGCGAGACTGGGATCGAGTTGGACGGTGAGTTGGCCACGACGATCGTCGTAGACCGGTGGCAGGGCGATCGCCTCCGTGCGCGCGCCGCCCTCCAGGAGTTGACCGGCGGTGCCGACGGTGTCGGGCGCCGTGTAGCGCAGGACCAGCAGGGTGCCGTCAGGGCCGGTGGTCAGGCGGGGGCGGCTGGCATCTGCGTAGGTACCGGAGACGGCGCTGAAGATCACCTCGACGGCGGGCACGTCGTCGACCGTGACCCACCACGTGACCTTCACCTCACCAAAGGCCGGGATGAAGACCGTTTGGCGCGCCGGTGTCTCGGCGCTGACTTGCAGGCCCGCAGCGCTGAGCGTGACCTCGGCCTCGATCGCCGCCTCGGTGTTATTGGTCACATTGGCGGCCAGCTGTGCGCGGTCGTCCACCACGAAGAAACGCGGTGTGACGGGGCGGATCAGCAGCGGTTTGGCGGCCACCGTCTCTGCTGTGCCTTCTCCGACAATGGTCTCAGCGGTGAGCCCTACCGCGCGGGCGACCCAAGTCGTCAGGTTGTCGGGCAGGGTGATCTCCACCGTCGCCCTTCCCTGCGCATCGGTGACGATCCGCGGGGCCCAGTAAGCCGTGTCGACAAAGGTCTCACGGACTTCCACGCCTTCGGGGACCGCGGCCTCCACCTCTTTGACGACGTCGGCCATAGCGGTCGCCATAGGGGCCGGTGCCTCCATGGCCAACTCCTCTTCCACAACGTCCGCCCCGGCCCCGCGGCCCAAGGCTGCGTCATCCTGGGCGATGTCGAGCTCTTCAGCGAGCTCGTGTTGGTAGCGGTTCACGGAGATGCTGAGGCCGCTGGATGTACCGACCTGCAGCGAGCGGTGAGCGTAGAGCCGGCTCAGGATGTCCTGCGTGCGGGGCTTGAGGCTCAAGACGGCCTTATCAACCAGGTCCAGGGAGAGCTCCGCGTTCGTCGCCGGTCGACCGTCCGGGGTGCGGGCCGTGATGGTGTAGGTGACCGCCTCACCCGGCTCCGCTCGCTCACGATCGGCTTCGACGGTCACGTCGAGAGCCCTGGGAGCGGGATCCACCGTGAGGGGGAGGATGCCCATCTTGAGTGCCGCGACATCGTCGCCACGCGGTTGGATCAGAACCACCGAGACGTAGATGTTGGGGATGTCGCCTGCAACGATGGGCAGCCGGTAGATCGTGCTGTTGCTGTCGAGGCGGATCACGTCGTGACGGCGGATGCCTTCGCGCTCGACCGTGACCAGCGCGTAATGCGGGGGCTCGAAGGGCGATGGGATCAGGATCTCCGCGGTCTCGCCGACCTGGTAGGTGTCCTTGTCGCTGATCAGGGTGATGCGATCGTGATTCTCACGCCGCCAGGAGACATAGTCGGGCCCCGCTACCCAGATGAAGAGCGAGGTACGGACGGCTTCGGTCGCCCGATCGGGAGAAGCGGGTTCAGCGACGACGTGATAGGCGCCGCCCTCCTCGGGCACGAAGGAGGCCAACGCCTCGCCCAGGCGATCGGTGGTCACGGTCGTCTCGTCAACGAGGGTCTCCTTGGTCTCCCACTGCCAGGTGCCGCCGCCCATCTCGTTCTCGATGAAGGTGTTGATCCATTCGCGGCGATAGAAGGTGACGCGGATCGGTAGATCCGGTTGGCGTTCACCCGCCCAGTCGGTGGCGACGAGCTCGATCTCGCTGTCCCGACCCGCGCGACCCACGTAGGTACGCGCTCTCAGGCCGATGTAGAAAGGCCCCGGGTGGACGATGGCGGAGGTGCGCCCGGCGATCTCCTGATGGTCCGGCCCCGTCGCTACGGCCTCGAGCGTGATGCGGTGGGTCCCTCGTTCAAGGGCGTCGGCCAACGCGCCACCATCGATCGTGATCGTCAGGTGCCCGTTCTCGTCGGTCACGCCCTCGCCGCTCAGCAGCGGCTCGGGCCGCGGTGGCTCATACCACCACTCGCCATAGCGTGGGTAGGGATCGTCGGTGTCGCTGAAGGTGTAGGTGCCGCCCCAGGGAGGGCGGAACGTGGTCCTTTCTGCGAGGAGGTGCCACGTGACCGGGGTCGCCTTCAGGGGGCCTCCGAAGTAGTAGCTGAGGCTAGCACGGGCAACCCATGCGTCGCCTCGCAGGATTTCATCGCGATCGGCCTCAACGGTGACCTCGAACTCCGGGGCGCGATAGGCCGCGACGGTGAAGAAGGCCACGCTGTAGTCGTTTTCGAAGGACGCGCCGATCGCATACTCACCGAGGTTGGCGGTCTCGGAGAGCTCAAAGGTGCCTTCGAAAGTTCCGAGGTCGTTCACCCGGAGCTGTTCCTTGTAGAGCTCCTCGCCCATCGTGTTGCCGATCGCGACGGTGATCCGGGTCAGCGCCGGGAGGCTGTACTCCGCATCGTCCTCGGCGCGCAACACCCCCTTGAAGTGCACGGTCTGGCCCGGGCGGTAGATCTCGCGATCCGTGTAGAGGTAGGCGCGAAGTTTCTGCCCGTAGGCTCCCTCGCTGACGCGGAAGTCCCAGGGGCTGATGCCGCGCCCCCAGTCGGTGGAGACGACGCCGAAGGGGGACACGCTGTTGACGAGGAGGGTGCGGTGGTTCCGTGGGAGGTCGAACCTGGCGACGCCGTCGGCGTCGGTGACCACCGTCTCGTGCCGCCGCCCGTCAATCTCCACGACACTGAGGGCGAGGCCCGACATCGGGGCACCCGTGGCCAGGTCGGTTGCCCAGACCAACCCATCCTCGGGCCCGGCCTTCAGCGTGAGGTTGATCTCGGATACGACGAGGATGTGGCGCTGTGAACGCCACCCCTGTTCGCGGCTCAGTTGTGGCGCCTCGACCTCGAGCAGATAGACGCCGGGCGCCAGTCGACCGTCCGAGGCGTCGGTCAAAGCAATCGACACGTGTTGCTGCTTGTTGAGCGGCGACTCCAGCCGCATCTCCCACTCGCGTAGCAGGGCGTCCTGCGGCGGTTGTCGATCCGGGCTGTGCCACCGCCATGGTGACTCGGTCAAGGCGCCGATCGGCAGGCGGTAGAGGCGGAGATCGACACGATTGAGGTTGAGATGGGCTAACACCAGGCGCGCCGGCAGGTTTGCGTCATAGGTGCCGACGAAGTCCGGGATCCGCAGCTGATAGCTGGGGGATAGGGGACCGGTCCTGAACCGGACGGTCATGCCCCTGGGGATGGTGTTGCCGTAGGGGTCGGCAATGCCGGCGTCGATGGTGACGACGTAGTCGGTGGACGGCTGCGCTCCGAAGTAGAGGATGAAGGTGTTGTTGTACTCCGCGTAGTAGGTGTAGACCTCAGTCGGCGAGATCGGCGGTGACACCGTCAGGTTGGGCATAACGGTGGTCGGATCGATCGGGGCGTTGAAGACGATGCGGAACTCCGTATGCGGGCGCGCATCTCGCTCCCCATCCTCAGGGTAGGTCTCGACGATCCGGGGGAGCGGGACCGTGGTGAACTGCCACGTAAAGGACTGCGGCATGCCCTGGCCCCCTGCCGTCGACGTCACGCCTGCCTCAAGGCGGGCGGTATAGGTGGCGTCGAAGGTGAGCGATTGCGTGGGGGTGAAGATCAGGGTGTCACCCTCCACGGTGACGGCACCGCGTACCGTCCCGCCGAGAAGGTTGTCACGCTGCAAAGTGAAGGCGGCCTGCGCAGAGGCGGGGTCGATCGGCTGGTTGAACTGCACGCGGATCGCCGTGTTGATATCGACCAAGGTACTGGATTCACGTGGTGTGACCCAGGTGACGTCCGGCGGGAGAGTGCTGAAGCTCCACACATAGGGCTCTGCAAGCAAGGCGCCTGAGATGTCCTGAAGGCCGTCGGAGACGGTGGCGCGATAGGTGATGCCGCCTGCGAGAGGTTCGTCGGGCGTGAAGACGTAAATAGAGGTGTTCAGCCACTCCCCCGATCCGCCGACCGGCGGGTCGAACGAGAGGGGGTCGGGGAGATTGGCCATCTCGGCAAGTGTCGTCAGGGGCACGACGGGTCGGTTGAAGATGACCGTGATGGTGGCGTCGGTCTCGATATCGACGGTGCCCGGTGCCGGTATGGTTTGGGCCACCTCGAGAAAGCCTGCCGTCGCGAAGCGGAAGGTGTAAGGGGCGCCCAAGGGTTCGCCCGTCTCGGCAGCGGCGCCTTGCGTGAGGATGACATCGAAGGTCGTGTCGCGCGGCAAGGCATCCGCCGGCTGGAATCGTGCCGTCCGGCCGTCCGTCCAGTTGAGATTGCCTGCGACGACCTCGCCGGCGCCTGCGCGTTCGACGCGCAGCGCGGCGGCGACCGCCTCCTGATCCATCGCCTTGTCGAAGACCAGCTCGATCGCGCCATCGGGCGCCAGCGTCTGACCGCGGCTCGGGCTGCGGTGGATCACAATGGGGGAGAGCATCTCGGGGGGCATAGGCGTATAGGGGATGACGGGGCGCGGCGGCAGCGGCGTGCTCGTCGCGCGGGGCGTCGGGCTGGGAGTGATGGACGGTGTGGGCGATGTCGGCGGCGGGGTAGGGGCACACGCGGCGAGGATGACGACACACAGCGAACAAGCGATTAGGGCCAGCGGCAGTTTTCTCATGGCACCTCCCTCTATGAACCTGACGCTTCGGGGGCCGAGAAAGTTCCGCTTGGAGGCGGTCCGCCGCGCTAGCTCAACTCGGGATCGAACCCCCAGCGCTCGAAGATGTCCGCATAGGATGACACAATCTGGTCACGCGTGAAGCCGACGCCTTCCAGCGAGTACTGGTGGTCACTGGTATGTTGGGCCGAGCGTACGGACGCTTCCTCGAGAATCGTCGCGAACTCCGGGCTGAGGGTCAGTCCGAAGTCCTCGTAGATCCCGGTCACGACCTTTTCCGGATCCGCGACGAGCTCGTGGAAGTTCACGAAGACACGGCTCTCCTCAGGGGCCTGCTCCAGACGTTCGACGGGGTAGCGGTACCAGTGTTGCGTCGACTCCAGGATATAGTCCGCATGGGGGTAACGTTTCTCGGGTTCGCCGAGCATCTGCCACCAGTGGGCAGAGAGGCTGGCATAGGATGGGACGACGCTGAGCGGGTTGCGGACCAGGTAGATGATCTTCGCATCGGGGAACCATTGGTAGAGAGCATCGACCTTGGGTGTGAAGAAGGGGTTCTTGGAGAGGATCTGGCGCGACTCGCGGTGTGCGTAGAGATGGCGTTGCAGGCAATGCCGGTAGAAGCGCATGACTTTGCGCTTCTCACGCGGGCGAAGCTCGGTGTCGAAGTGGACGAAGGGCTGTGTGGCCTTGGGGAACCCGAAAAAGAGACCCGCGATGATGGTGGCCCCCTGGTGGATGAGGAAGTACTCGTCCTCCTCCGGAACGACGAGGCTCATCTTGTGCATCACGTTGGAGGCCCGCACGAAGTGGCGGTCGAACCACATCAGGATGCGATGCAGGAGGCCACCCAGCCGGCGATCCACGGTGGCGACGGCCCACGCAAACTTGCGTTGCGTGACCGAAGGCGCGAAGAGGATCTCCCAGAGGTTGATGCTGCAGAAGTTGGCCTCATCATTGGCCAACAGGCGGTGAAGGAACGTGGTGCCACTGCGCGGATTGCCGACGATGAAGACGGGGGCCTTGACCTGAACACGACGATAGCCGCGGAAGAAGAGCTCGTCCAGGAGGAAGCTCACCCACGTCAAGAGCTCCACCGTGATGTAGATGGCGTAGAAGAACAGGAGCACGCCGATGCGCTTGGGCGTGATGCGTGCTGTGGTGGTCCCGCCTTCGAAGAAGGCCATGTACGTGATCTTCAGAAAGCGTTTGATGCTATAGCTCACGTCGACTCTTCATCCTCCCGTGTGCCGCCTGTGGATGCTGCCCCGATTATAGCACGGTCCAATAGCGATGCGTGGGCTGGATTATTCCGGTCGACTAGCCTATACTCTGCCTGTTAGTCAACCTGAGTTGTGAGGGAGGTAGCTATGCTGATCGGTATTTCACCGCTTCTGAGCCCCGAGTTGCTCTCGGTTCTCTATCGGATGGGCCACGGGGATGAGATCGTGTTGGCGGATGCCCATTTTCCGGGCGAGAGCGTCAACCCCTACGTTGTGCGGGCCGACGGACTGCAGGTGGCGGAGCTGCTCGACGCGATCCTGCCGCTCTTCGCCCTGGATAGCTATGTTGACAGCCCGGTGATGATGATGGCGCCTGTGCCGGGCGATGAGCTGGACCCAGCGGTGGAGGCGGCGTATCGCGCGGCGATTGACCGTCACTGGCCTGCCACACCGGAGATCGCGCGCATTGAGCGCTTTGCCTTCTATGAGCGTGCCCGTGAGGCGTTCGCGGTGGTCATGACAGGTGAGACGGCGAAGTACGGTAACATCATCCTCAAGAAGGGCGTTACCCCCATATCGTAGGTAGTCTTCCGGGAAGCTCGGAGGTCCGTTGCGCCGTGTGGATCCAGGCGCCCGCCGCTCTCGTTGCGTCGCGTGGGGCCTATCCAGCTTCCCGGAAGATGATCTCCACCGGCCTCGGTCATCTTGATCCCCGGGCGCCTTGTGTTAAAATAGCGTACGTGGAACCACGTGTCGTCTTCATGGGAACGCCCGAATTCGCGCTCCCAACACTCGAAAAGCTTGTCGACCGCTACCGTGTCGTCGGTGTCGTGACTCAACCCGACCGACCGGCGGGCCGCGGTCGGCGCTTGGTGGCGTCGCCTGTGAAGGAGTTTGCGGTAGCGGAGGGGATTCCGATCCTGCAGCCGATCCGCGTGCGCGGCGAGGAGGCGGTGGAGCAGCTGCGAGCGTGGCGGCCTCAGACCATCGTGGTGGCGGCTTACGGTCAGATTCTGCCGCTCTCGGTGTTGACGATACCGCCGCTTGGCGTTTTGAACGTGCACGCGTCCTTGCTACCGCGGTGGCGGGGGGCTTCGCCGATCCAGGGAGCGCTGTTGGCGGGCGATGAGGTGACGGGTGTGACGATCATGAAGCTGGATGAGGGGATGGACACCGGCCCGCTCCTGGCTTCACGAGAGACGCCGATTGCGGCCGATGAGACCGCAGGGGAGTTGGAGGAGCGCCTGGCGCAGATAGGTGCCGAGCTGCTGATGGAGGTCCTGCCGATGTATCTGGCCGGACAGCTTGAGCCCCGCCCTCAGCCTGAGAAGGGGGTGACGTTGACGCGCCCGCTGCGCACTTCGGATGCGCGTTTGGACTGGACCGCGACGGCGACCTGTGTGCACAACCGCGTGCGCGCCTTCTCGCCGGTGCCGGGGGCCTACACGACCTTCGACGGTGCTCGACTGAAGGTGTTGCGATCGCAGGTCATTGAGGTGGACGATAGGCTGACCCCGCCGGCGGACGCCAGACCGGGCACGACGTTCTTCTATGGGGAACAACCGGCGGTGGTCACCGGGGAGGGGGCCCTCGCGCTGTTGTACGTACAGATGGCCGGCAAGCGTCCTATGGACGGCGCCGCCTTTGTGCGTGGCAGAAAGGATTTCGTGGGAGCCGTGTTGGGCTCTCCACAACCGGGCGCGTGAGGTCTCACGATCGCCCGGTTGGTTTTCTTGTGGGCTCGTGGTTGTAGGTCAATCATTCGGGTGAATAAAGGGAGGTTCTATGTCTGGTCATAGCCATTGGCAGACGATTCGTCGCAAGAAGGAAGCAAATGACTCCAAGAAGGGCGCTGTCTTCACGAAGATCGCTCGCGAGATCGCGATCGCGGTCCGTGAGGGCGGCGGCGGGGATCCTGACACCAACATCCGCTTGCGGATGGTGTTGGATAATGCCCGTTCGATGGGCATGCCCAAGGACAACATCGAGCGGGCGATCAAACGCGGCACCGGTGAGGACAAGGACGCCGATGAGATCGTCCAGGTCGTCTACGAGGGCTACGGCCCCAACGGTGTGGCGATGCTGATCGACGTACTCACCGACAATCGCAATCGCTCCGTGGCGGCGCTGCGCCACGCGCTGAGCCGTGCGGGAGGCTCGATGGCGAACCCGGGGGCCGTCTCATGGCAGTTTGATCGCCGAGGCCTGATCACTGTGCCCAACAACGTGGACTTCGAGGAGCTCTTCATGGCGGCGGTTGAGGCCGGTGCTGCGGACGTGGTCCAGGGAACGGATGAGGACGCCCACGAGGTCTACACCGATCCCACCGACCTGCATGTTGTGAGCACCCAGCTCAAGGAGATGGATATCCCGGTGGATGATGCCGAGCTGATCATGGTGCCGCAGAACGAGGTGTCGCTGGGGCAGCAGGATGCGGTGCGGATTCTGCGCCTGATCGGCGAGATCGAGGAGCTGGATGACGTCCGGCGGGTCTTCAGCAATCTCGAGATGACGGATGAGGCGGTCAGCGCGTACGCTGCGGCGGCGTGACCCGTAGCAAGGGAGATACCCGCGATGCGCGTCTTGGGGATTGACCCCGGAACCGCTACGACGGGCTATGCAGTTGTAGAGGAAGAGGCTGGGCGTCTTACGCTGGTCACGATGGGGGTCATCTCCACGCCAGCGAAGACGCCCTTACCCACGAGGCTTCAGCAGATCTACCGGGAGCTTCTGACGCTCGTGAGCGAGCATCAACCGGATGCGTCGGCGGTTGAGGAGCTCTTCTTCAGCCGCAATGCGCGGACGGCGATGTCGGTGGGGCATGCACGCGGTGTGACGTTGTTGGCCCTGGCTGAGGCCGGGCTGTCAATCGCGGAGTACACGCCGATGCAGGTCAAGCAGGCGGTGACGGGCTATGGGAACGCGGACAAACGCCAAGTCCAAGAGATGGTGCGGATGCTTCTGGCCCTCGCGGACCTGCCGCGACCTGACGATGCGGCGGATGCCGCTGCGGTGGCGATCTGCTGCCTGCACCGCGCCAAACTGGACAATCTGTAGGATGGGGTTATGAGGCATGATCGCACAGCTGAATGGGCGGGTCGCACAGGTGGACGAGGGCCTCATCGTGTTGGACGTCGGTGGGGTTGGGTTTGCCGTCTACGTGCCGGTGGATCTGGTGGTGAGGGTCGGCGACAAGCTGCAGCTGCATACCTATCTACAGGTCCGTGAGACTGAGCTGACGCTCTATGGGTTTGCCGAGGCCGACGAGAAGCAGCTGTTCGAGATGTTGCTCGGCGTCACCGGCGTCGGGCCGAAGGCGGCGTTGAGTGTGAAGAGCACCCTCTCACCGGATACTCTGCGCCGCGCGATTCTGAACGGACAGCCCGAGGTCCTCTCTCGTGCGCCCGGTGTCGGCAAGAAGACGGGCGAGGCGATTGTCCTGCATCTCAAAGACAAGCTGAAGCGTTATGCCGGCGCGGAGGTTCAGGTGACCGAGGACGATGCCGACGTGATTGCGGCGCTGACAGCGTTGGGGTTCAGCATCGTGGAGGCCCAGCGGGCGCTGCAGCAGCTTCCGCGCGAGGCCACGCTGTCGTTGGACGAGAAGATCCGTCAGGCATTGACCTTTCTCGGTCGTTAGCCACCGCAGGCGGGCTCTATCTTGGCAGCGCGTCGCGGACGGTCGCGGGCGGGCTCAATCGGGAAGATTGGGCACCACCTGATAGGGCTCTGTCTCCTCTGCGTGAGTTGTTTGCCCCTCCAGACCCCCCACGTCCTCAAGATCGGTATGGCAGCGCCCTTCGAGGGGCGCTACCGTGAGATCGGTTACGATGCGATCTACGCAGCGCGGCTTGCCGTTCGCGAGATCAACACGGCGGGCGGTGTGGGCGGGCGTCGACTTGAACTCGTGGCATATGATGACCGCGGTGAGCCGGAGCTCGCCGCCCGGATCGCCGGCAACCTAGCGACGGATCCCGACGTCGTGGCGGTCATCGGCCACTATCGCCCGGAGACCAGCGCGGTGGCTGGGTCCGTCTATGCCCGGGCGGGGCTGCCCTACCTGGTGGTCGGCGGGTGGGGACAGGGCGATGGCACGACCCGTTCTTTGACCGCCCCGCCGGACGCCTTGGCGCAGGCGAGGACGGAGCTCGTCGCGGATCCGCAGGCGGTACCCGGCACCGTCTTGGGGGCGGGTGTTCTCGCTCAGGCTCTGGCGGCGCGTGGTTGGACAGCGGTTGAGCCGGAAGGATCGACCGCGTCGCGGTCGGTTGTCTCCTTGCTGGCACCGGTCGAGAGTGCCGAGTGGTTGACGACGCAGCGGGACGCCGGCTGGACCGGGCAGCTGTTAGGCGACGCCGACCTGGCCTCACCGGCCTTCGGCAGGGTGGCGGGATCGGACGCTGCCGGGGCCCAAGTTATCACCCCATATCCCTTGCCACAGGACCTTGCCGGATTGGACGCCTGGATCGAGGGCTATCTCGCGATGGGGCCGCACGTGGCGCCTCCGGGCCCTTATGCGCTGCCGACGTACGAGGCGGTCTATCTCATCGCGGAGGCGATCGCGACGGCGTCGCGCGACTGGGGTAGGGGCTCAGGGCGCGCGGCGGTGGGTCGGGCGCTGACGTCAGTGGAGCGAGCGGGCCTGCTTGGCGAGATCCGCTGGGACGCGCATGGCTATTGGGATGCGGCGCCGCTGTATGTCTACCGGTGGGACCGGGTCGGGGACGCCCTCGCTCCCCGGCTTCTCTTCCAGGCGCAAGGGCGAGCGACGCCATGAGCGATGCGCTGCTCTCCGTACGCGAGGAACCGGTGAGGCGGACGCCGGCATCGACCCCCACCACGGACGTCGGCGGTCCGGAGATCTGCCAACCGGGCGAGGCCCGCGGAAGGGCGGCATGGGCGGCGATCGCGCTCGTGTTGCTCTTTACCTTCGCGCTGATCGTGCGCAACGCGTGGCTCTCGGACGATGCCTACATCACCTTCAGGACGGTGGACAACTTCGTCCAGGGGTATGGGCTGACCTGGAACGTGGCCGAGCGCGTCCAGGTCTACACGCATCCTCTCTGGATGTTCCTGATGGCGGGGACCTCGGCGGTGACCGGTGAGCTCTTCTACACCAGCCTGGCGGTCTCGATCGCGCTGTCGATGGCGGCGGTGGCGTTGCTCGTGATCAAGATGCCGGTGACCTCCATAGGGGCGGTCACAGCTCTGATAATCTTCTCGCTCTCCAAGGCCTTCGTCGATTACGCGACCTCGGGTCTGGAGAACCCCCTGACCCATCTGCTGATCGCTGCCTTTCTGCTGGTCTATCTGGACCCCGCCCGTTTCGCGGATGGTCGCTCCTCGGGGTGGCTTCTGCGGCTTTCGCTGCTCGCTGCGCTGGTGATGCTGAATCGGTTGGATGCGGGGCTGTTGGTCCTACCGGCGCTCGGTTACGCTCTATGGGAGACGCGCGGTTGGCGATCCTTCGTGGTGGGGGCCGTGGGCTTGGCGCCGATCGCGATCTGGACGGTGTTCTCGCTCTTCTACTACGGGTCGCCCGTGCCCAATACGGCGCTGGCGAAGCTCAACGCAGGGCTGATCCCAGCGGCGGAGATCCGCCGTGAGGGCTTGCGCTACTTACTGAACTCGTGGCGTGTGGACCCGATCACTTTGGCGGCGATCGGTGTCGGCGTCGTGATGCCCCTGGCTGCTCGGTCGTGGCGCAAGCTGCCGTTGGCAGCGGGATGCCTTCTCTATCTAGCCTACATCGTGCGGGTCGGCGGCGACTTTATGAGCGGGCGTTTTCTGACGGCGCCGCTCTTCCTTGCCGTGGCTGTGTGGGCAACGACGACGTGGCGGTGGCCCGGCACGCGTCCCCGGCTTGCTCAGGGCCTGCTGCTGGTGGCCTGCTTGGGTGTCGGGTTGACGGCTCCGTACACGCCGCTGCGGGCCCCCGGCGGCAAGAGAGCCGATGCCGATCCTGCGGTCTGGGTGCGTGGTCGCAGCATCACCGATGAGCGCGCCAACTACTATCCGGTCACGGGCTTGCTGCCCGCGCTTGCCCGCGACGGTGAGACGATCGCCCACGACTGGGCTGAGGAGGGTCGGCGTGCTCGAGGAACAGGGCCGCGGATCAGCGTGCGTGGATCAGTCGGCTTCTATGGGTACGAGGCGGGGCCTGAGGTGCACGTGGTCGACCTATTGGGGTTGGGCGATCCGCTGCTGGCGCGGTTGCCGGTGACCGACCCGAATTGGCAGATCGGTCATTTCGGGCGGCGACCGCCGGAGGGCTATCTCGAGACGCTGGAGAGCGGCGAGAACCGCCTTCGCGACCCCAGGCTCGCTGCCTATTACGAGGCGCTGGCGACCGTCACACGCGGCGACCTGTGGGACCCTGCGCGTTGGCGCGAGGTGTGGCGCCTGAACATCGGCGCCTACGACCCCCTGATCGATGGCTACGCATTTGTCCGTGGCGCAGGCCTCCATGCTGCGCTGGAGATCACGAACCCCATGGATGCCCCTTATGTCTATGCCTACGTCTGGAACCACGGGGCTGGGGAGACGTGGTTGCTGGACGAAGACTCCGTACAGGGACAGGTCTACGATATAGGCTGGCGCATCGAGCCGACCGGCGTAGCCTTCGAAGGCGACCACCGTGAGCGGCTGGGGGGAATTGGGGCGTTGTCTGATACGGAGCCGCTGAACGTCGGCGTGATCTTTGCGAGGACGCCCTCGGTGGGAACGGACCCCGCAACATGCCCCGACCCGGAGGCGTGTCACTATCAGATGTATGAGGTCCGTTATTGGTTCCGGCTTGGTGGGCGGGACCCGATGACGGTCCTTATGCCCGGGCTGGTCTGGTACAACGGAGAGGCGCCGGAGGGCTACTGGCGCGAGGTAGACGCCGGCGCCGTGATGCAGGCGCACGTCTTGCCTTTGCGCTAATTTCGGTTTATCTTCGCATCCGCTTGTGCGGCCCCTGACTGCATGGTACAATACCTGTGTCACGTCATTTGAGGAGGCAGCCATGGAGTCTGACACATCACAAACCCGTCCCCACACGTCAGGTGAGGCACCCGTCCACCCTGCATCGCCCGAGACCACTGGGACACTGACCCCAGAGGAGCGTGCCGCCAAACGCACGCAGGCGATGATCATTGGGGGTGCTGTCGGCTTCTTGGTGCTCCTGGTGGTCGCCATCGTGTTGATGGCAAAATTCCCCGCTGCAACCGAGGTGGTGCGTGATATCGCCATTGTCTTTGTGGCGGTGATGACCTTCTTGATCGGCCTGGCGATGCTCCTGCTGATCTTCCAGATTCAGGTGCTGATTCAGGTGCTGCGTGACGAGATCCAGCCCCTGTTGCATACGGTGAATGACACCGCTTCGACGGTCAGGGGAACGACGGAGTTCGTCAGCCACAATGTGGTCTCGCCGATCATCAAGCTGGCAGGCTTCACCTCCGCGGTGGGTCGGGTAATGAGTGATGTGGTCGGGGTAGCCAAGGCCTCGCGGCCTCGCAACGTGACACGTGTAGACATCGGTTCAAAGGGAGGTACAGAACATGGCCAAGCAGGAGAGTGATTTTGGGACGTTTGTGGTCGGGTTCTTCTTCGGAGCCCTGCTGGGCGGAGCCGCGGGGTTGCTGTTCGCGCCGCAGTCCGGACAGCAGACGCGCGATCAGATCCGTGAGAAGTCGATTGAGTTGAGCGAGCAGGCGACCGAGAAGGCGGAAGAGGCGCGCGAGAAGGCCGAGTCGCTGTTGGCGGATGCGCACCAGAAGTTCGAGGATGCCACCAAGGAACTGCAGCATCGCGCCCAGGAGATGCAGGCGCAGCTCGAGGCGCTGGGCAAGGAGAAGCAGGAAGCCGAGCCCGCGGTCGAGACGGCGGTGGAGCTGCCGACCGAGCCGCCTGTGGAGCCTGAGGCGGCCTGACGCGGCGAAACCTTGCGGAATTCGGGGAGCGTGGTATACTATGCCCCGTTGAGCTGTTGGGGGCTCGTCTAACGGCAGGACAGCGGACTCTGAATCCGTATGTGGGGGTTCAAATCCTCCGCCCCCAGCCTGAAAGCAAGACGCCCCGGCCTAGGCCGGGGCGTCTTTGCATGGGACGGGACACGTTAGGGTCTCCCGCGCAGGGTCACCGGCAGGTAGACCCGGTGGGGCGCCAGCATCACGGTGACGCTGGCGGTGTTGTTCCCCTCGTAGACATCCACGGCCCCGGTGGAGATCGTCACGACGTTGTCGAGCGGACCGGCGTAGAGGCTGTGCCCGATTGTGCCGGTGACGGTGACCGTCCCGCCGTCGTCGGGCATGAGATCCGCGACATCCCAGACAAACCGTGAGCCGGCGCGCTGCGTGATCGGCGCCCCGGATGCTGTCCATGACGCGTTGGTGATGAGGTCGGGCAGCGCGTTGGTCAGGACCACAGTGTGGGCGATCTCGGGCCCGGCATTGAGGAAGGTGAGGGAGAAGGTGATGGGATCGCCGGGTCGGAAATGGGTGGAGGATGAACCCTCGACGACCACAAGGTGGGCCACCTTGACATCCGTCGGGTTCGGCGCCACCTGAACCGTCACCTGGCTCACATTGTCGCCGGTCGCGACCTCGCGCGTCGTGGTCGAGATTTCGACGCGGTTGGTCACGGTGCCCTGGTAGCCGAGGGGGGTGACACCGGTGACCGTGATCACGCCGCCGGCGCCCGCCGGGAGGCTGCCGACGTCCCAGACGTAGGCGCTGCCGACCTGTTGGGTGATCGGCGTGCCGCTGGAGGTCCAGGTGGGCGAGGTCAGCACGGCGGGCAGCGTGTCGCTGATGACCACCCGGTTGGCGGTGACGGGCCCGGTATTGGTATAGGTGATGGTGTAGGTGATCGTCTCGCCCGAGGCGAAGCCGGTCCGGTTGCCGGGGACGGTCTTGGTGACCTGCAGGTCGGCAGGCACGACATTGAGCCGCGTCGCCGGGTCGCCGAAGAGGAGGTAGGTGTCGAGGAGGTCGCGGTTAAAGGGAGTGCTGGCCGCAAGGTAGTACTTAGCGTAGGTTGTTGCCGGACCGAGTTCGATGATGTCCTCTTGGAAGATCGCCTCATAAAGACCCCGATGCAGGTAGTCATGTCCGGTGGCAAGGCCAAGGCCGGTAGGCGACCACGAGGCGATGGCGCCGGTGGTCGGAAGGCGGACGAAGGTCTCGGCGAGTGCAGGATAGCCAGGCCAGATGAAATACCCCTCAAGACAGGTCATCGGGACGAAGAAAGGCAGCTTGGTGGTGTTTGACAGCATCGGAGCCCTGTCATTGTGGAGCAGGTATTCGTCGGCCCAGAAGTGACGTGCGCCGTGACCGACGTAGTTGACGATCAGAGCGCCGGAGTTGATGGCGCTAAGCACCGCCTCCTGGGCCTTGACGGGCTCGGTCAGGGGATGTGTGACGCCTAGGTGGATCTTCTCGACCTGATAGGGTTGGTTCACGAAGTGATCTGCAATCTGATCTGATAGACTCGCAAAGTCACCGGCGTCATCCTCGTTGTCGGCCACAAAGAGATGGTTGGTCCGCCAATCAATATCCACGCCGGCTTGCTCGTATCCGATGACCTTGTTCACAAGTGCCTCGGCCTCAGTAAGCGTGTTTGCAGGCAGGCGGCCGAGGAACATGTCAGGCAAAAGATCGTCGCCGTGAACGGCGACGTAGCGATTGTCTGCCGCGGTTTCTCTGATCCAGGGATCGACATCGGCCAGGTACGGCGGGATAGGGCTAGGCACGCCTGTGCGGAGATTGTCCTTGGGGTCGTAGTGTCCATCGCCCAAGAGCACGATGTAAGCGGGGGCTGGAGGGGTCCAATGCTCGTAGGCGTGAGACAGGAAGCCGCGGATCGCCTCTGCATCAGGGATGCCATGGTTGAACTCGTCATAGATGTGCTGAAGGTCGACGACGGTTGTCCTCAGCCCTTGCGTCTCCCTATAGGCTGCCAGCGTCTGAGCTGCAGTCACAAAGTCGCTAGGCGTGATCACGATATAGTCCGCGCTGTTGCCCGGTTCCTTCAGAGTGGGATACGCATCGCGCTCAACAGCTATCGGAGAGTGTGCGAGTGCCGTTGCTGTCGCCAGATAGCGGCGTTCATCCTGCAGCGTCTGCTCGAAGGCGATCGTGTAGCCGTTGCTGTTGAGCTGCGCCGTCCATCCTGTGATCCGTGACGGCTGCGTAGGCGAGGTCACGTCCAGAACGGTGAGTGTACTGGTTGTGAAGTCCGTCAGGTGGAACTCGTTGATGCCGGCGTTCTCCCCATCGAACCACAGCGTATCGTTGATGGCGGTGTAGGGAGCGCCGTAGGTGAGGGAGAAGCCGTCGACCAGAAGTCCGTCGCGGCTGTTGTCGATCCCATTCGTGACGGCGATTGCGTTGACACCTGCGGCGAGATATGAGCTTGGGACCTCAACCTCGAAGGTATGGCTGGTGCTGGAGGCCCACGTGGCCGTGTAGACGACATGGCCATTGAGGCTCACCGCCACCGACTGGGAGGGCAAGGCGCCGATACCCACCAACTCACCTTTAAGTGTCGCGTCTGACGATTCCGTGGAGAGCGTTGGAATCTCAAATGGAAAGGAGCGGGTCACAGGAGCTCCGCTCGATCTGAGAATGCGCCAAAACCAGCGATCGCCTTGCAGAGAGACGAAATTGCTGGCGTAGACCTGATTACTCTCGATCAACCTAGTGTCTACGAAGTGCGTCGGTATGGTCCCTGTGCCTGTCGGTCTAGCTTCCAGTACCGACATCCGTCCTCCTGGGCTGTCGGACCAGCTCAACCAGTAGACGTTCTCGTCAGCGTAGACAGTGTCGATCGCTTCTGCGAAGAAGTAGATGGTGTCGGATGGTCCGAAGACACCATCGGCTTCGCCCTGGACCTCGATCGCGACCTCCTCGCCTTTGTTGGCGAGAGAGAAGGTCCGAGGATCTACGGACGTGAGATCGACTGTGGGATCGGCAGCTGAGATCTCTTCATAGGTCAGGGCATAGAGACCAGACTCCTTGACCCTGATCCGATAGCTAGGAGCACTAGGCCCGCCAGTTACTGTCGGTGTGGGCGTATGGTCCTCCGTAGCGATGGACGGTGTAGATCGCCAGGTCAGCGCCTGCTCGTAGTTGAGGAGTAGGTTGCGCAGCATAGCGTCAAACAGATCGTCCATAGCAGGATTGATCGAAGGTGTCTCATCCCGCCCCGAGCCCACATTGAGAATGACCTCCAAATGTACGCGTGTGTAGATCTGTACCTCCCCCGAGACGGGATTGTAGCGAACGGGGGTGATACTCAGTTCAGCAACGTGTTGATCGCGGATGAACCCAGTCGAGCCTATCTTCACCGGGTCTAGAGGCAGGAAGCTGTCGACTGCGTAGGAAGAAGGATCCTGCGTATAGCGCCAGCCTGTAATCCGGTCAGGTGACGCAGCGGCTGCATCCCACTCGATGATTGGGCTTGGCTCGGGGCAGAGCGAATAGCGATCGGGTAGGATGATGACGTCCGTCTCAACGATGCGAACCTCGGGGGTGGCGCTCACCGGGATGCCGAGAGTTGTGTGGTAGACTGGGAACACGGGATGGCCGGGTTCAGCTATCGGGTGGTGGTCTGGCAGTGAGAGCATCTGGCAGACCCCTTGTTCCGTGACGATCTCTGTGATCTCATATCCTTCGGTCCGAAGCAAGAGCTCGATACGGCCACTGGTAGTGCTGATGACCTGGATGCCTGATTGATGCACCTTATCTAGGGGGGCGATCGAGAGTGGATTTCCGGTAGGTCTCGGTGCCATCACTGGTCCCAAGATCTGCTCGGCTCGAGTTGTAGTCACCATCTGCGTGCCTATGAGCCACAGTACGGAGCATAGGATGACACCGATAACAACAGATATGGGCTTCCGGTTCATCTGACCTCCACGACTACTCCTACTCAGCGCAACGCTTGTTTGGGTATCCAGCTTTGAGATTCAGCGCCTGCATTCCTGCTGGACGGAGCCATTCTGCCACCCTATGCAGATAAGTGTGTTCGATCAATATTGTACCGACTCCCTGGTTGTTTTCAATGCCTAGTCCTGTGGCGATGTACACGAAATGCCATTTCGGATAGCTGATGAAAGGTTGTCGGGTGGTCGACAAGTGCTAGAATGCACTTTGAGGATTGGAGACGGGGTCAATGTCGACGGGTCCCTTTACCTATACAGCATACGGTCTGACCATTCAGTCCGAAGTCGAGTGTCCGGAGCTCTTGCCCACGACGGCACCGGCGCCGGACGATGGCCTGGTTCGTATCGCCTACGGATCAGTGCCAGCTTACCTCAACGAGCCCGCTGACATGGTCTCGTTCTTTCAGGCCAGACCGAATGCCTTCCTGCTACGGCTCGAGGGCGTCGCTGCTTATATGGTTGAGGGTGGACAGAACATCGTGGTTGAGCCTGCAGCAGGCGCTACGGACGACGAGATACGACTCTTCCTCCTCGGCTCGGCGTTCGGGGCTCTGCTGCATCAACGGGGCTTACTCGTGCTCCATGCCAGCGCGATTGAGACGCCGGATGGGGCCGTGCTGTTCACCGGACCTTCCGGGAACGGAAAGTCGACGCTGGCTGTGGCCTTTCGCCAACGAGGATACCGTATGATCGCGGATGATGTATGCGCGCTCTATGATACGGGGCGCCCGAATCGTGGGTTGCGCGTTCTGCCGGCATACCCTCAGGCAAAGCTGTGGGCCCATGCGGCCTCTAGGCTGTCGATCGACCCCCATCGCCACCGTCGTATACGCCCACAGGACGAGAAATATGCGGTGCCGATTGGCACTGGTTTTGCAGATGCGCCGTTGCCGCTTCGGGCCATCTATCTGCTGGAGCTGCATGACCGCGACATCATCGATCTCGTACCGGTTGCGGATGCGCGGAAGGTCGGCGTGCTGCTGCAGCAGACCTATCGTGAGCGGTTTCTCGACGGATTGGCCATGCGTGTTGAACACTTTGATCTTGTTGCGGCAGCCGCCAACGCGGCGCGTGTGATGCGTGCAAGGCGCCCGTCGCGGGCGTTTCTGCTTGAGGAACTCGTTCAGGTTGTCGAAGCTGACTTCCTGAAACAAGACGGTGTGACAACGATTGAGGGTTAGGTTAGAGCCTCAGGAGCATCCTGTGGCGTTCTGCTGTGTAGCCCGCACTGTAACAGGGAGGCCCCATGGAGACAGGTGATAGAATCACCCTAGATGCTGTTGTGATGCGGCGCCGGGACATCATGTCTGCGCCTGTTGGGAAGGAGATCGCGATGATGAATCTGGAGAAGGGCATGTACTATGGCCTGAACGACATTGGAACTCGCATATGGAGCATACTATCAACACCCATCGCCGTGTCGGATCTCTGTGAGCGATTACTGGAGATCTACGATGTGGACGCGGAGATCTGTCGCGTGGAAGTCCTGGCTTTTCTAGGCCAGTTGGACGAGGCGGGTGTGTTGGATGTTGTATGTGCGTAGGCTTCGTACGCTTCTTGGGATGTCGTGGCCCGATCGTTGGTTGTTTGCTGAGGCCGCTATCTGGCTGACTGCAGCACGGTTGGCGGTCGCCCTCTTGCCCTTCCGCCAGATTGCTCGACGCCTCGGCGCCGAGCACGCCGAGACGTCGGCGGACGATGAGTCGATGCCTCCATTCGCTTGGCGGGTTTCACGAGCTGTGCGGACGATGCGTCGTAACATGCCCTGGCAGAGCAAATGCCTGGATCAGGCCATCGCTGCTCATCAGATGCTGCGCCGACGAGGGGTTCCTAGTACCCTCTATCTGGGTGTGGCCAAAGAAGGGGACTCGGCGCTGAGCGCTCACGCGTGGGTGCGCTGTGGGCGGTTACTGGTGGTGGGTGGCGAGGGCCGGCACCGTTATACCGTGGTCAATACGTTTGCCGATCTTGAGGGAGAGACAGGGTGAGTGCTCTTTGCGGGGTTGTGTATCTCGACGGGCGGCCCGCGGATGCCGGCGATCTGGAAGCTCCGATGGCAGCTATGGAGCACCACGCTGTGGATGGGATGAGCGTCTGGGCTGCCGGTCCGGCAGTTCTGGGGCACCAGATGCTGTGGGTGACCCCGGAGTCAAAGCATGAGCAGCTGCCCTACCATGACTCGGAGGCGGGCTTGACGATCACAGCGGATGTCCGGCTCGACAATCGCGAGGAGCTCTTTGCAGCGCTGCGGGTGCCGTACGCTGAGCGGAGAGAGACATCGGACAGCCGGCTCATCCTGCTCGCCTATCTCAAGTGGGGTGAGGAGACACCGATTCATCTGTTGGGGGACTTCGCTTTCGCCATATGGGACGCGCACAGCCGACGTCTCTTCTGTGCGCGCGACATCCTAGGGGCTATGCCCTTCTTCTACCATCACGCAGCCACGCGGTTTGCATTTGCGTCCGAGATCCGCGCTATGCTCGCCCTCGATGGCGTACGTCCGATCCTTGACATGTCCACGCTTGCTGGCTATCTGGATCGATGGCAGACCGTTCACCTGACTCGCAGCTTCTACCGCGATGTGCCCAAGCTGCCGCCGGCCCATGCGTTGACGGTAGATATGGGCGGTCTCCGTCAATGGGAGTATTGGCATCCGGAGGATGCCTCCGATGTGCGTCTGGGATCGGATGAGGAGTATGCCGAGGCGTTGAAGGATCTGCTTCACAGGGCAGTGGCCTGCCGGCTGCGTTCAGGCTACGGGATCGGTGCTCATGTAAGTGGTGGCCTAGACTCCTCTACTGTCGCTGTGCTCGCGGCTCGCGAGCTGCGAGCACAGCAGAGGCAACTGGTCTGTGGATACTCTTGGTCGCCCCCTATTCGCGAAAATGAGCCGCCTATTGCTGGAGATGAGCGTCTACGCGTGCAGTTGGTGTCCCATCAAGAGCAGATCCCAACTCAGTATACTGAACTTGTGCCAGAGGATGCTGTAGCACCCTTCTTGCGCGACGTCAGCACTCAGCCTACAGAAACGCTCATTCGGGAGCTGGTCGTTGCACGACTTGCCCACCAGGCCGATATTCGCGTAATGCTCTCGGGTTGGGGAGGAGACGAACTGATCTCTTACCATGGTCGAGGGTTCCATTCCGAGATGTTCTGGCGCGGGGACTGGCAGGCTCTTTGTCAAGAGACGGTAAAGCAGGGCCGTTCACTATTGAAAGTATTGGCAAAGGAAGTCATTCTACCTTTGGTGCCCAACTCCATCGTGTGGGGGATGCGACCTAAGTCCATCAAGGATCTGTATCCTTGTCGTGATGCTATGTCCCCCTACATATCATCAACACTAGACGTGGCCTTTCGTACTGCTGGTCTTGGCAGCCCTCAACCTCACCCAACACCGTCAAGTGTCAAGGATGCACAGCTACAGATGCTCAGAAAAGGTCATCTCACTTGGCGTCTCGAGTCGCGGACTTATGATGGTGCTCACCATAGTCTGGTGTATCGGTATCCCTTACTGGACAGGCGCATCATCGAGTTTGCTCTAGGGCTGCCACCAACGATGTACCTTCGGGAAGGACGGCGTCGCTTCATATTCCGCCGGTCAACCGCGGGAATTCTGCCCGCGCGATTACGGGAAACTCCGATGAAGCAAGATCATGCTATTAGAGCTCAGATGCTTGAGCTTCTCCCGAGCGTGGTCCCTCTGCTGTTGGAGGCGCTAAGGGAGCATAACTCTCGTGCCCCAGGTTGGCAGCACGTCAATCATAGCAAACTCATTGATGCGCTAGCTTCGGCCCATCAACGAACACCGCCAGTGCTGCCTGAACTGACCAGTCTCTTTGCTGTTGTCGCACTGGCTTTCCTCAATCCGTCGGCAGTTGTTGATACGGTAGGCGTAACATGATGCCTCTCGGGAAACGGTAGACTGCAGTTCCTATCTTGCATCAGCAGGTGATCGTTAGCTGTGGGATGCGCTAGAACTTCGGACGCCTCAGACTGAGACAGCTGACGCCAGAACTCTGTGTACGTCGTAACGAACGGTACCGAAGATACGAGCGTGTGACACGACCACTAGAGGGGGCCCACCCTAGCAGCGGCTCTACTCATACCAGAGGCTTATCACGAACCGAAATCGCCGAAATCCCCTAGGAGCCCATGGTCTACTTGTCCCATACCTTCGACACCCGGTTCGTTTCCAGTACGAGTCTCGCGGGCGTTGAGTGCAAAACAGGTGGGCGTTCGCCATACGAGCTTGGTCTCACTCGTATCAGCGGATTCGGTCGACATAGGCGCGGTCAAGCTGTGATCGTGGCTGGTCATAGACACCTCCTTGGTCGTTACTCATAGCTAGTATACTACGAGTCTTCGCAAAATGCAAGCATCGCAAGCTTCTTCCGTTAGAAACTCATCCGTTGCCCAATAAAGTGAGCGACGTCCTTACGGTGTGACGCTGTCCTTTTCCAGAGTTGATAGCTTGTCTGGTAGATCATCCGGCCGTACGGAAGTACGCGATTGTCCGGGCGAGGCCCTCGCGCAAGTCCACCTCGGGCGCCCAGCCGAAGGCCTGGCGCGCCCGGGCATTGTCGGAGACGTTGCGGAAGATGTCGCCCAATCGCTCGGGGCCGCGCCCGATCTCGCCCGTGAAGCCCGAAAGCTCCTGTACGAGTGCCGCGAGTTGCGCCACCGTGGTCTCCTCACCCGTGCTGACGTTGTAGGGGCCGGGGCCTGCATCCTCCGCCTCGGCAGCCAGCAGGTTGGCGCGAGCGCAGTCGCCGACGTAGATGAAGTCGCGCGTCTGCTCGCCCGTCCCGTGGATGACGGGCGCGACGCCGTCCAGCATCCGGCCCACGAAGATGGCGACGACGCCCGCCTCGCCGTGGGGATCCTGGCGCGGGCCGTAGACGTTGGCGTAGCGCAGGACGGTGGTGCGCAGCCCGTGGGTGGCGCGGTAGACGTTGAGGTAGAGCTCGAGCGCGACCTTGCTCGCGCCGTAGGGGCTGAGCGGGCGCAAGGGGTGGGTCTCGTCGACGGGGAGGTCGTCAGGCGGGCCGTAGACGGCGGCGCTGGAGATGCCGATGACGTGGACGGGCGCGCCGCTGCGCGCCTGCTGCGCGCGGGCGCACTCGAGCAGCGTGAGCGTGCCGAGGATGTTGACGTCGGCGTCGTAGAGCGGTTCGCGGACCGAGCGCCCGACGTCGATCTGCGCCGCGTGGTGGTTGACCACGTCAGGTGTCTCGCGGACGAAGACCTCGGCGAGCAGCTCAGCGTCGCGGATATCGACCTCGTAGAAGGTCGCGTGGGGATTGAGGTTCTCGCGGCGACCGCTCGCGAGGTTGTCGACGACGGCGACGTGGTGGCCCGCCGCGACGTAGGCGTCGACGACGTGGGAGCCGATGAAGCCGGCGCCGCCGGTGACTAGGATGCGCATAGGGCACCTCCGGGCAAATGGGCGAATCTCAACTCTCGAATCGCAGATCTCGACTCAGTAGGCGGGTAAGCGTTGCATTCGTTATCCGGTATCAGCATCCGGTCCTATCCCTCTCTCAGCCAGGTCTGGAGCTCGCGCTGGGTGCGCCAGGCGGCGCGGGCCGCGGGGTCGCCGCGCAGGAGGCGCCAGACGACGTTGCCGTGGTTGCGGAGCAGCTCCCCGGGGCGCCTAAGGTGGTAGGTGACCCGCTCCTTGGGCGTGAGCTCGCGCAGCTGCGCGGGATCGCCATAGAGGATGAGGGCGGCGTAGCGCACCAGCCCCCCCTGTGCTCGCGGGGGCACGTCCCGCCAGACGTGAGGCAGGGACGGCCCGTTCGACAGGCCCACGACGGTCCTCTTGGCCTCTGAGAGCAGCGCATCGGGCGGCTGGGTGAAGCCGGCGTCCGAGCCGGGAAGAGGGCGCTGCCACAGCCAGGTGGTCAGCGCCAGGGCCAGCGCGACGGCATTCCTCATCGCTGCGCCCAGGGTGGCGGCGCGCAGCGCGCTCCAATCGTCGAGGCTCCAAGCTTGCGACCAGAATCCGATGTCCATGTAGGGCTGCAGGCCGAAGAGCAGCTCGTGGTGCACGAGGGCGTGGTGGATGAGGTAGAGGACGTGGTCGGCAGGACCGGGCGCATGCAGCCCGGGATAGGCCTCGAGTGGGCAGAGGTCGTTCCGCCACTGCGCGACGGTGAAGTGCAGGCGCCCGCCCTCGCGCGCGAGGGCGGTGTGGACCTCGATCCTGGCGCCCTGACGGGAGGCGGGCACCAGGGGCCGAAAGTGCCAGGCGCGGTGGCCCTCGGCCGATTCGGCATAGGTGTAGCCCTGCGCTTTGAACGCGTCGAGCAGGCGCGCGGCATCCTCCTCAGCGACCAGCAGGTCGATGTCGCCGTAGGGGCGCATCCAGGGTTCGGGGTAGGCCGCCGCTGCCGCTGCGCCCTTGACGAGCACGAGCGGGATCCCAAGCCGGTCCGCGGTTGCGCCGAGGGCCCTGAGCTGTTGGTCCGCCAGCGTCTGATGCACCGCCACGACCATACGGGCGCGGCGGATGGCCTCGGTGAGCGCTTCGGGCAGCTGCCGGCCCCGCTCCTCGGCGCGCCAGCCGAGCAGTGGGAGCAGACGCTGACGTCCCGCCCAGGCGATGAGTTCGTCCTCGGGCAGGCGGCACTCGCCGTGCCACCAGAGGGCGAGGTAGTCGTCAGGTGTGGGAGCCATCAGGAATCAACCTTCAGCGATCTTCGGTCCATAGGGACACTATAGCCGGGATGGTGCGGGGTGCAAGTGACTTGACGCATCGGGGGGGGTGCATCTGGTTTCTGGAAACGCAATGTCGCTTACAGTAGGGCGCTGCCGCGTCCGACGCCCCGAGGACGGGGCTGCAAGCCTCAAACCGCAGGCTCCCCGCCCCGTTTTGGGGCGGGCTGGTCTGGCGGCGGGCCGCGTGGATCGCAGACGAGGGGCTGCCGTGTCCGACGCCCCGAGGACGGGGGCTGCACGCCTCAAGTCCCAGGCTCCCCGCCCCGTCTCGGGGCGGGCTGGTCTGGCGGCGGGCCGCGTGGATCGCAGACGAGGGGCTGTCGTGTCCGACGCCCCGGGGACGGGGCTGCAAGCATGCCTGCGAGGGCAAGCATGCCTAGGATCCGTGGAGGGTTGATGGCGAACGCTTTGCCCGGGGGCTAGGGCCTGAGGCAGGCCTCGTCCAGCGGGGAGGGCAGGCCTAGCATCCAGGGCGGGATCTCGGCTTGTGGGGTCAGGGCCTCGGGATCGAGCTGCGCCGGATCGTACGCTCTGACCTCGATGTTCGTCCACGTTGCGGACCAGATGAGGCCGGTATCATCCAGGCGAGGGTAGAGGTCGAGGAGATAGCGGAGCTGGTGGTGCTGGGTGACGAGCCACAGGCGGTGCGCGGTCGGTGCTGCAGCGGCAAGCGCATCCAGGTTCTCGATGGTCCAGGGGTAGGCGGCGGCGTCACCTTGGAAGTAGTAGTCGAAGGCGGGAAAGGCGAGGTCGTCGATGAAGATCACGTCACCCGGTGAGATGCGCGCTTCGACGGCTGCGACCGTCTCGCGCCATGGGGGCTTGGAGACCCAGGCGACGTTGACCAGGCTCATCGCCAGCGAGGCCAGGAGGGTGATCACCACCGCCGTGCGCGGCGACGAGAGGCGCGAGAGCGCCCACGCCGCGGCGATAAGGGCGTAGGGCAGCAGGGGCAGGGTCAGGCGCTTCAGCGTGTAGAGCCGGGGCACCACCGAGAACAGCGTGCCGAAGCCGTAGAGGAGGACGAGGCTCCAGACCAGGATCGGGACCAAGAGCTCCTGCCGGCGTCCATCTTCCGCCGCAAGGGGCGTGCGGCGTCGCCACACGCGGATGAGGATCACCCCACCGATGACCAGCGCGCCGAGGGCCGGGAGGGCGATCCAGGGCTGCGTCCGCAGGAGACCGCCCCAGCGGTCCAGGGTCAACCGCACCATCGTCAGCGGATAGAGGGCGCCGGTCGTGACTTGCCGGTAGTTGTCGGCGTGGGCCCACCAGAGGATGAAGGGTGCTGCTGCTACGATCTGGAGCACGCACCAGCGACCGAGGTCGGCGCGGAGGTGCGTGCGAGGTGCGAGACGCTTGCGCATGGCGAGCAGCCAGAATAGGTTGAGCCCCAGCAGCACCGGGAGCGCCGACTGATCGGTCAGCATGGCCGCGGCGGCGCTGATGACGTAGCCCGCAGCGTCGCGCCGGCGCCAACAGCGGGTGAGCCGTGCGGTGAAGATGGCTGCACCGAGGCCCCACAGCATGACGAGGGGGTACATCCGCGCCTCTTGCGCATACCAGATGTGCAGCGGCGCCACCGCCAGCAGCCCGGCGGGCAGCCAGGTCGGCGAGCCG
>JAXGUU010000007.1:0-31824 GCA_040774145.1 Anaerolineae bacterium | reverse complement strand
CTAAATCGCTTCCATCCGCCGACACTGCCGCGCCAGTCCTCAAGGAGCGCCGGCGACCAGCCGCTGATCACCCGTGGCGACGTTCCCTGGGACCGCTGCCGCGCCGTCGCCAGCGTCCTGCGGAAAACTGACGCACACCCCCGCGGCGCGCAGCCCTTGACTTCTGCACGGGAATATAGTACAATCCCCTCTAGAATAATACAGGTGGAGTTTCCACAGGCGGCAGTTCCCCTAGCTGGTATCAGTTAGGTGTCAGCTGTGACACGCTTCTGACTGGTAGCAGATCGTCTTCGATTCGCAGCAGTCTCCGTCGCGAGCCGTGCTCGCACAAGCTTGTCAAGCCTCACCAGGGTTCGCTCGTGCCTGACGTGCTGGGTGGATTGGATCCACGTGGCCTGGAGGGATATGAGGGCTGGTGCCTGTATCAGTGGACATGTAAGGATATTTAGGAGTATATGGCAAAGAATCTGCAAATCACCCCCATCGGCGGCTTGGGGGGCATCGGTAAGAATATGACGGTGTATGAGTATGGCCGCAACCTATTGGTGGTCGATTGTGGTGTGATGTTCCCGGATAACGATATGTACGGCATCGATCTGGTGTTGCCGGATTTCGACTATGTGATTGAGCATCAGGATATGCTTCGCGGCATCGTGTTGACCCACGGTCACTTGGACCATATCGGCGCGCTTCCCTATTTGCTGCGCCACGTCAACGTCCCGATCTACGGAACCCGGCTGACCCTGGGATTGGTCGAACGGCAGCTGGAGGAGAAGAACCTGTTGGACAAGGCGGATCTGCGCGTTCTGAATACGTCGGAGACGCTGCACTTCGGTCCGTTCCGCGTGAGCGCCTTTGCGGTGGCGCATTCGATCCCCGATGCAGTCGGCTTCGTGATCGAGACGCCGGTGGGCAAGGTCGTCCACACCGGTGACTACAAGCTCGACGAGACGCCGGCGGGCGGACGCACGACGGATCTTGCGTCCCTGCGGCGACTGACGAAGGGTGGCGTCTTGGCGATGCTGGGCGACAGCACCAACGCCGACTCACCGGGGCGCACCGAGACAGAGGCCGTGGTTCGTGAGACGCTGGATCGGTTGTTCGCGGAGGCTAAGGGTCAACGGATCATCATCGCGACCTTCTCATCGTTGCTGGCACGCCTGCAGGAGATCATGGATCTCGCCGAGAAGCACGGTCGCAAGGTCGTGCTGACCGGACGCAGCCTGGTGGAGAACGTCGAGTTGGCCATCAAGCTAGGGTACCTCAAAGCGTCCGACGGCTTGATCGTCGATGTTAACAGCAAGGTGAAGCGGAGCAATCTGGTGGTGCTCGCGACCGGTTCGCAGGGCGAGCCCAGGTCGGCGTTGAACCGGATGGGTGATGGGAGCCACCGTCAGGTACGTATCGGTGAGGGTGACACGATCATCATCTCGGGCGGCACGATCCCGGGCAATGAGGAAGATGTCGGTCGGATGATCAACAATCTCTTCGAGCGCGGCGCCAACGTGATTTACGGCGAGATGGCGAAGGTCCACGTCTCGGGCCATGGCGGGCGTGGTGACATGCGTGCGATGCTCGAGACAGTACGGCCCCGTTACCTGATTCCTGTGCACGGCGAGCCGCGCCACCTCTATCTGCATCGGCAGCTCGCGGAGGAGTCCGGGATGAAGTCCAAGGACGTCTTCATCCTCAAGGAAGGGCTACCGTGGTTAAGCGACGGCGAGAAGGCTTGGACGGGTGAGGCACTGTCGTTGGCGGATGTCCTCGTCGACGGGCGCCTGATCGGAGAGATCGGTGAGATCGTGATGCGCGATCGCCAGCGCCTCTCGCAGGACGGCTTCATCGTCGCGCTGATTCCAATCAACAAGAAGCGCCAGCTGGTCGGTGAGCCGCAGATTGTCAGCCGAGGCTTTATCCATATGGATGCCTCGGAGGAGTTGCTCGATGCGAGCCGCAACGAGATCAAGCGCCAGGTGAAGCGGGGCAGCAAGGACCTGCGCCGTCCGCTGGAGCAGCTCGTCTACCGGATGACGCAGCTCCGTCCGGTGGTCCTCCCGCAGTTCATTCAGGTGTGATCCTTCAAAGGATGATCGCCAAAGGATCGCGAGATCGCCAAGCGATCCAATAGACGAAGCGACGTCACAGAGCCTCCAGGTTACCTGGGGGCTCTGTGCTATACTTGCGGCAGACGACATCACTGAGAGCGAGGTGCCGCATGACCCCACGAGAGATCATCCTGGCGAACATTCACCACGAGAACCCGCCGCGTTGCGGACTGACCTTTGATCGCGGGCGCATCAACGATATGCTCGGCTGCGGTGTCCATCCTCACGGCTATGAGCAGAAGCGCCGGGTCGACGGGAAGGTCGAGTACTACGATGACGAATGGGGCAACCTCTGGGTGAGAATGCGCGACGGTTCGATCAAAGGCGAGATCTTCAAGCCCGCGATCGAGTCGTGGTCGCAGCTTGACTCCCTCCAGCCACCCGACTACAGTCACCCCGATTGCGCCGCGTTCATGAATGCGCTCTTCAGCGAACCTACCCCCCAGTTCAAGCTGGCGCACATCGGCGGCTGGATCTTCGATAACGCGCGCTACCTGCGCAAGATGGAGATCTACTTCCGCGATATGGCCCTCTACCCCGAGGAGCTCCATCATATGCACGAGATCGTCGCCGGCGTCTATGAGCAGAAGATCCACCTGGCGGGCAAGGCCGGCGCCGACGGCATTATGATCGGCGAGGACATGGGCACCCAGACTGGCTTGCTCTTCAGCCCGGCGATGTTCCGCGAGTACTTCAAGCCGATGTACACACGGCTGATGTCTATCGCGCACGACTACGGGATGAAGGTGCTGATGCACTCGTGCGGTCAGAACTGGTCGATCGTGCCGGATCTCCTGGATGCCGGCGTGGACGTCTTCCAGTTCGACCAGCCGGCGGTCTACGATATGCCCAAGTTGGCGTCCTTGCTCAAGGAGCGCAAGGCGGCGCTCTGGAGCCCCGTGGATATCCAGAAGATCCTGCCCACCGGCGATCGCGACCTCATTGAGGCTGGGGCGCGCGAGATGGTTGACATCTTCGAGGGGGGCCTGATCTGCAAGAACTACGGGGACTTAGCGGGCATCGGCGTGCAGCCCGAATGGGATGATTGGGCCTACAAGGCGATTTGCGAGCGTGCGGGCATCGGCGATGCGCCGGGGCTAGAGCTCGGGTAGTGGGAAGTCGTCGCCGGTCTCCACGATCCACCGGGCCAGACGCGCCTGGAGTTCATCCCGCTTGTCATTGAAGGCGTCGAGAAAGGCGAGGTTCGCCAACTCGTAGGGGTCCTCGTTCAGGTTGAACATCAGCAGCGGCTGCCCCTCCAGGCAGACGTACTTCCAGCCGTCGCGCGTGCGGACGCCTCGCCAGACGCGGTTCAGGCAGTCAAAGCGCTTGCGATAGCTGTGCTGGAGGTACGCCGAATCGGGCGTTCCGACCGATGGTCGGCGCCCAGGCAGGATGCAGTGAGCGTAGTCGGTCCCCTGCATCCACGCCGGCACCTCGATCCCCGCAAGGCCCAACGTCGTCGGCGCGATGTCGACGTGGTTGAGGGGGACGTCGGTCTCCGGCGCTGCGCGGCTCCCACCGGCGGGCTGCACGATGAAGGGGATGCGTATGGCCTCCTCCCACGGGCTGCTCTTGCGCACGTAGCCGTGGGATCCGTGCATATCGCCGTGGTCTGAGAAGAAGAGCACGTGCGTGTTGTCGGTCAGGCCCATCTCCTCCAATGCCGCCAGCACGCGACCTGCGTTCCGGTCGAGGTTCTCGATCTGTGCGTAGTAGCCCGCCAGGTCGCGCCGTGCACGCTTCGTGATCCGCGAGATGTCCGGCACGTTGGGGCGCAACACGATCTCGCCCGGCGAGTGGCGGGCGAGATCGTCGGGCGGCGCGACGTGGGGGTCGTGCGGTGGCTGGACCGAGAGCACGGCGAAGAAGGGTTGGTCCTGCTCGCGGGAGCGGATGAAGTCGATGAGCCGGTCAGTGAGGGCATCGGTCTCGTACCCCTCCAGCTTCTCGGCGAGCGGATCGCCGTCGTCACGTCCCTCGAGATCGTGTCCGTGAATGTAGCATTCATACTGGGCGTTGTTGTTCTCATAGCCCAGCCAAATATCGAAGCGTCCTCGCTCCTCGCGCGGGATGTGGACCATGCGGTTGGCACCGCCCAGATGCCACTTGCCGAAGTAGGCGGTCAAATAACCGTGTGCGTTGAGGATGTCGGTGATCAGCGGTAAGGCCGGGTCCATCCGCTGCGGCGTGCGCTCGACGCACTGGTGGATGTAGCGGCTGGTCAGCAGGGAGCCCCGGAAAGGGGTGCACCACGGGCAGCCGCTCACAGCATTCGTGAAACGGATGCCGGAGGCTGCCATCGCATCCAGCGCCGGCGTGTGAACGTTGGGATCGCCCGCACAACTCAGCGCCTGCGCACGGTGCTGGTCGCCGAAGATCCAGATGATGTTGGGTGTGTCGGGCATCGTTAGGGCTCCCAGATGGTGGCGGCGATGTGGGTCTGGGGTCGATCCGGCGTGCACCAGAAGTAGACGGTGACCAGCCGACCGTCGGTGCGCTGGAAGAGACGGCAGTAGCCGAGGTCGGGCCACCCGTTGGCGGAGCGGAAGTCGTTGCGCAGCACGCGCTCGGGGCCCCACGTGGCGCCCCCATCCTCGCTGAGGGTCGCGACAATCTGCCGGCGGCTGCGGTTGCCGAAGGCGCAGCAGAGGCGTCCGTCTGCAAGCCGGGTCATCGCTGGGGGATTTCCGTTGAACTGGTTTCCCTCCTCGGTTCTGCCTATCCTGGAGAGGAAGGACCAATTCGCTCCGTTGTCCGTCGAGGCGAAGCCGTCAATCCAGTTCTCGCTCCCTGACTTTCGTCGTAGCGCGACGACGAGATCTGAGGGTGATAGACGGACCGGTGCGGGCATCATCGCGCGATACGGATCTTCACGACCCACGATCCAGGCGACGAAGGCGAAGCTCCGCGCACCGCCGGTCGTCCGCGCCAGGAAGGACTTGTCGTAGACCACATTGAGTGGGCCGGTCGTGGGCCGCTCGCGTGCCGACATGAAGAGGTCGAGTGCCCCCGTGTCGCTGACCAAGTAAGCCGTCCGACCGGTGAACTCCAGCCCTGCCAACTCGGGATGGTCCGGCAGATCGCCGAAGGCAAAGGGGCCGCGCCACGTGGCGCCCCTGTCGCCGCTCACGAACCAGTGCGCCCCCTGGTTGCCGTGATATCCGTGGCCTTCAACGCGCAGGACGATGTCCGGCTGCGCGAGGTCCAGGTCTCCAGGCGGTGGCTCGACCTCACGCGCCTGACCGGCATAGGGGACCGGCTGCCACGTTGTCCAGCGCTCGCCGCCGTCGGTGCTGCGGGCCAGCCACGACTCGAAGGGATGGTCGTAGTTGCACTGGTGGCCTCGCTCGGCATCTGCGAAGGTGCCGCGGGTGAAGCCGATCAGGATCTCATCGCCCCATTGCCACGTGGGCCCGTTGCCGCCGTTGTTGGCGGGCACCGCGGCCCAGTGAGATGGATGGTGGTAGATGACCCTATGATGGTTTCTCACGTTTGTCCCTTCGCTTGCTATGTGAACCACTTGGTACTTGGGCTATGTCGAGCTTGTGCGCTCTGGCTATCTGAGGTATACTATATGTACAATTGTACATGTCCAGATAGGAGCCAACCACATGGAACTGGTCGTGGATACCTCCGTCATCATTGCTGTGATTGTAGACGAGCCGGCTAAAGATGGGCTCATCTCCCTAACGGTCGGTGCTGATCTGATAGCGCCGAGATCGGTTCACTGGGAAGTCGGTAACGCGTTTTCCGCGATGCTGAAGCGTAACAGGATCACACTAGAACAGGCCATGCACGCGATTGATCTCTACTATACCATTCCGGTCCGATTCGTCGATGTGGAACTGGAGGCAGCACTATGCATCGCAGGAGATCTCGGTATGTACGCTTACGATGCGTACCTAGTCCGGTGTGCGCAGCGATATGGCGCCCCATTGCTGTCATTGGACAAGGACCTCGTGCGGCTGGCTAGACAGGCTGGGGTTGAGGTCGTGGAGGTGGGTTGATGGAAGTCTACACCTATTCTGAGGCGAGGCGCAATCTGGCTACCCTTCTGGATAAGGCGCTTGCCGAAGGGGAGGTTCTGATCACGCGTCGCGACGGGCAGGTCTTCGTGGTCAAGCCGCAGCCCCGCCGGGGCTCGCCGCTCGATGTGCCGGGCATGGACCTGGGCCTGAGTGCCGAGGAGATCGTCAGCGCCATCCGTGAGGGGCGGCGGCCCTATGAGCCGGAGGGATGACGGCATCCTCATTCGGGCAGGTATCTGTTCTCGTTCATCCAGCGCACCGCGAAATCGACCACCTCTCGCTGTGAGAAGAGGCGGCATATCGCGCGCCCGATCCGACCGATGCTCACGTGTCCCGCCTCCTCAAAGGCGCGACCGATCTCCTCGAAGTCGGCATCGTACCAGTAAATGTCCGCGTAGGTTCCCCATCGCGAGCCGCCATCCTCGGTCGGCAGCGGGGCGCCGCGCGTGCAGCGCTTCCGGGGCGCGAACTTGCACCGGTATTCGGCCAAGTGGAAGCTAGTGTTGCGGTCGTAGCTTACGCCGATGAGCAGGACGTGGGCGTCCACGTCGTAGAGGCGTGCCAGAGGCGAGCCCTCGCCCTGGCTCATCTCCAACGTGTGCCCTGATGTGATGAAGGCCGCGTGCGGGCCGCGAGCAGCCCACGAGACGTGAGGATGGCTCGAACGCAGGGCGCCCTCCTGCTTGCGGAAGGTCTCCGGGATGATGCCCATCCCGCGGGTCGGGGTCAGATCCGGGCGAAAGGCGGGCATCGCCTCGCGAATCGTCGCGTGCCAGGCCGCGGGCACCGGTGGATCGGACCAGCCGGCGGGGTCGGTCAGATCGCCCGTGTGCGTGGGCATCGCGAGCGTGCCCTCCAGTCCCAGCGCCGCCTCCAGCGCAAGGATCGCCGCCGGCGCGCCGCCGACCACGTAGCCCAGCGAGCTCAGGGAGCTGTGGACGATCAGCGTCATACCGGGCCGGACGCCGAGCGCTGAGAGCCGGCCCGCGAGGGTGGGGAGGGTCAGCGGCTGTTCCATCTCCGTTGCTAGGCGCTCACTCCGCGAGGATGCACGTCTGACCGGCCTGCACCGAGAGCACCGGTATGGTCAGCGTCGCCATAACCTCGGCGGTGACATCCGGTAGACTGAGGCAGCGCAGACTGGTTGAGCTGAATTTGGAGCCCATCACGAGCATATCGTACTGACCCTTGTGCGCTTCATCGATGATCTCGTGGATCACGGTGCCGTGCTGTATGCGGATCGTGGATGTGACACTCATGGCTTGGGCCTCCTCCGAGAGCGCCCGAAGGTTCCGTGCCTGGGGAATGTCCGCGTTCAGGAAGTCGTCACTATGGGCTATCATCTGGTCAGAGATGGGATAGCGATAGGTTGCCTTCTCGACCACGTGCAGAATCGTCAATCTCGCGCCCGCGCGGCGCGCCAAATGTAGCGCATACTGCTCGAGGCTGCCGGCATAGTGCAGCGCACCCGTGCTCACCAGGATGCGCTCCAATTGGCAGTGTGCCGTCGGTGCAAAGAGCAGCGGCACAGGCAGACAGGGCACCAGCCGTCGTGCAGATCTGCCCCGTAGCCATTGCCGCCAGAGCGGGCGCCCCAGCGGGCCGGTGACCACGAGGTGTTGTCCAGGCTTGGCCTCTCTAGGGATGACATCGCGCGCGCGGCCTTGGCGCCGGAGGGGGGTCGTGGAGACGCCTTGGGCTTCGAGCTGTGTAAGGGCTTCGCGCAGGGTCTCCTCCACCCTCTGCCGCGATGCCGGTGCTTCGACGATGCCCAACAACGTGACGGGGAGATGCACGACCTGTGCCAGCCACGCGCCATAGGTGAGTGCAGCGGTGCCTTCCGGCGCGCCGTTGGTGCAGAGAAGTAGGCTTCGCTCCGGCGGTGTCATCGCAGTAGCACCACACCAGCGATCCCGGCAGCCACCAGGACGAGTGGCGAGGGAGCCTTGAGTAGATAGGCGACGAGACTCACTGCGCCTATTCCGACAGAGATCCCCATGCGGGCCCCTTCCTCACCGCGAAAGACGTCCCAAGCAACGAGCACCATAAGGACGGCCACTGCCGGCGCAAGCCCCTGCACGAAGTTGCCGACCCACGCCTCGCCACGCAAACGCTGCAGGACCGAGATGATCGCCAGGATCAATATCGTAGGAGGCAGGATCGAACCTAGCAGGGCCGCGATGGCGCCCGGCATGCCTCCGGCCGCGTGGCCCACGAACATCGCCAGTTGCAGAGCATCACTGCCGGGGAGCACGCTCGAGAAGCCAACCGCCTCGACGAACTCGCTCTCGGTTAGCAGCTTTCCGACGGCTTCCTGGTACAATAATCCCACGGAGGCTGGCCCCGACGTCGTGAGAAGGTTGATCTTGATGAAGGTCCAGAAGAGTGTCAGCAATTCCGCAAACGGCATCTCTCACCTCCTGTTGAGTACATCCTCGCAGCAGCGAACCCCGGTCCGTGTGAGGAGGAGCCCAGTCCTGGATCACGACTCGACATCAGGAATCGGGAGCGCGACACTTGTATTGTGCACTTGGCAGACTGATGCGTCAAGTCCAGCTGCTTGTCATGTTCGCTGACGGCCCTAGACTTGGGCTACAACGCCGCGACGATACGCCAAGGTAGCCAGGTGAACCGCGCCAGCATGCAAACACTACATATCACAGGCTGCGACTATCGCCCAAACCCGGCAATCCGCGCAACAGCGAGGGGGACTTCATACGTCTCGCCAACGGGCGCATCGCGCTCTTCTACCTGCGCAAGGCGTCGGTGACCGACTGCCGGCCCTACCTGCGCACCTCCACGGATGAGGCCCAGACGTGGAGTGCCCCGGTTCAGATTGTGCCCGATCGAGATGCTGACTACGACGTCGTCAACAACGATCGCGTGGTGCAGCTCGCGAACGGTCGGATCGTCGTTCCGGCGGCGCATCATAGGCGGCTTGTGGACGAGCTCGGCGTCTCCTCGCTCTAGGCCGCAACCCCCTCCCCCAAGGGGGGAGGGGGGCGCCAGACTGCTGGCGCGGGGAGAGGGAGCGCCCGCGATTGCTACCACGGTTGCTCTTGAGGCGGGCTCCTCCCTTTGTGTTTCTCCCCCGTCGGGGGAGGGTGGTCTAGCTTGGCCAGACGGTGCGTTGCGCGGCGATGATGCGGTCGAGGATCGCATCCCGGTCGGCGTCCACCACCTGCCGTGCGGGGTCGGCGTCGAACCAATCGATGATCTCCTGCGCGCCCTGGACGAAGGGTATCGTCGCGACGTAGTCGGGCACGAGGCGCTTGACCTTGGTGTTGTCGAAGATCACGCTGTGGGTCTTGTCACCCAGCAGGCCCGCACCCCATCTGGGATCGTAGGCGTGGATCACCTCGCTGGGAACGTGCACGAGCTCGGGGGCGTCGACGCTGGCGGCGCGCCCGAGGATGCGGAAGATCTGATCCCAGGTCAGTACCTCGTCTGAGGTGATGTGGAAGGCCTCGCCGAGGGCCTTGGGATTGCCGAGCAGGCCCACAAAGGCCTTGGCGAAGTCGCGGTGATGCGTCATCACCCAGAGCGAGGTGCCGTCACCGTGAACGACGACCGGCTTGCCCTTGCGCATCCGGTCGATGACGGTCCAGCCGTTCTGGAAGGGCAACAGCGTCTTGTCGTAGGTATGCGAGGGGCGCACGATGGTCATCGGGAAGCCATCCTCGCGGTAGGCGCGCATCAGGCGCTCCTCACAAGCGATCTTGTCGCGCGAGTACTGCCACCACGGATTGTGCAGCGGCGTCGACTCGGTGATGGGCAGGCTCCGCACGGGCTTGTGGTAGGCGGAGGCCGAGCTGATGAAGATGTACTGGGCGGTGCGGCCCCTAAAGAGCTCGAGGTCCACCTCTACCTGCTCCGGCGTGAAGGTGATCCAGTTGACCACCGCGTCGAAGGTCAGATCGCCCAACGCCTCGCGCACAGTCTCGGGCTTGCGGATGTCGCCGATGAGCACCTGGGCCCCCGCGGGCACCGGACGCTTGGAGGTCTGCCCGCGGTTGAGCAGGTAGAGCTCGATCCCTCGATCGATGGTTAACTGCGAACTGGCTGAGCTGATGATCCCGGTGCCGCCGATAAAAAGGACTTTCATCGTACTAGACTCCTTGTTGTTGTCGTGCCAGACTGATGTTCGACGCTAACCCATCACCTCGGTGCCCACGATCATCCACGGCGCGCCCTGCACGCGCGTGAAGAAGACCGTCGCCGGACGCCCCCCACGCAGCGGCTTGAGCCGCCGGCGAAAGGTGTCGACGTCGATAGGCGAGCCGCGCTTCTTCAGGGTGACGTGACCGATCTCCAGCTCTCGTAACCACTTGTTCAGCGTCTTCAGGTGAAAGTGTCCGTGACGTTCCACATGCCAGATGCGAGCGAAGGGCGTGTCCATCGGCGCCTCGGTCGTGAGATAGGCAATGGTTGCGTCGATCTGTGCTGCGCCGATCTGCGTCGCCAGCGTCGTGACCAGGCCCGCGCGCAGGACCGCCGGATCGGGCTCATAGAGATAGGTCCTGGGCTCGCACACCGCGATGGCGTCGGCGGGCATATGGCTGCTCAGCCGGTAAGGTCCCGGCAGGAGCACCGCCTCCCACTGAGCGCCTGTGCGCAGGTCCCCGAAGCGCAGCAAAGCCTCCTTGAGGTTACCCTTTTCCGAGATGAAAGCAACTTCGGCCCCCGGCGGCACCTGTTCGTGGTCGATGCCGGGGGCGACCTTGACGGCGACGTGTGGGACGGTGTGCAGGAGGTCCAGGATGGCGGAGATAGGCGGGACCATCTCGGAAAGGCCGCGGAGGCGCCGGCTATCGGCGTGACGCTCGGGCACGGTTCGTCGCGCCGGGTCCACGAAGGCGGCCTCCACATCGAGGGTCAGCTGGGTCCAATCGCCCTCGATGACCCTCACACGGTCGGCGAAGCCGCGGGCCGCGACGTTCAGGTCGGCGAGCCGTGCGCGCACCGGATCCAGCTCCACCGCCACTACCCGGGGCACCACCTCCGCCAGGGCCAGCGTGTCGGCTCCGATGCCGCAGCCCAGGTCCGCGACACAGCTGAAAGCGCGGAAGGATGCGGCGCGATAGAGGGCGACCGCGCGGCTGGTGGCCTGTTCGAGTGCTTCGTCCATGAAGTAGAGGCGGTCGGCGTTGGGGAACTTTGCCTGCGCCTTCCGACGCAGACGGGCCTGATCCAGCAACACGGAGGCTTCCGCCGGCGTGAAGCGCTTACGGAGTTCGGAGACGCGATCGAGCAGGGCCACATCGCCCAGGTCGGCTTCCCGCAGCTCGGCGAGTGCGGTCTGGGCTGCGGGCCCGAGCAGGAAGTCGATCAGGTCAAGGGTGAGCGGGTACATAGATTCAAGGGGAGACGTGCCGGTTGAGGAAGCCGAGGATGCGCTCAGCGTACTCCGCATCCTCGTAGGGTGTGAGGAAGAGGTCGTCCCGGACGATGAAGTGCAGGTCGCCTTCACGGACCCAGGTCTCCACGTGCGCCGGAGCGCGTGCGATCAACCGCTCGAAGTTGGCGTAGGGGACCTGCGAATCACCCCGTGAATGAACCAGCAGCGCGGGTCGGTCACCGAGCTTTCGAATCTCATCCTTGGGGTTGATGGTACGAGTGGCCCAGCCGTATTTCAGCGCCGTGTAGAGCCTGACGAAGGGTCTCTGCACTGCAGCGAGCAGTCCCGACGCGCCCATATTGTCAAGAAACACATCATCCCACGAGGAATAGGCCGACATACTGATCAATGCGGCGATCCCGGGGATCTGGCCGATGGCGTTGATGGCGACCGCGCCGCCCATCGACAGGCCATACACCACGATGGGTGTCTCCGTGTAGCGGAGATCGCCCCGGATGTAGTCCACCACTGCTTGCGTGCCGCGATACTCCTCAAAGCCCAGGGCGATCACGTCGCCTTCGCTCTCACCGTGTGCGCGAATGTCCAGCAGAATCAAGGCGTAACCCTCATCCAACAGCATCCGCGCGTGGCCGAAAAAGGCCGTCACGGAGGGATTGTGAATGCCCGAAAGAAAGATGACGACGGCTTTGGGATTCTCGACGTAGACCTCGTAGGCCACGACGTCGAGACCGTCCTGCGTGGTCAGAACGAGCCGTTCGGGATCGAGGTTCTGTTCCGCGCCGGTCCACGTTTGGGAAAAGGTGACGTGCCGGTTCACCATCTCATGCATCACCAGCGGTGGAATGGCTGCGAACACGATCACCGCAAGCAGGACGATCCCAAAAGGAATGCCGATCAGCAACCGCGCCTTGCGCCTGATGTTACGGTCTATATCCACATTTCCCTTCACTTTCTGTGCCGGGCATCGAGAGCGCATCGTGTCTTGCGTGTCTTCATAGTCGAGACTTCGATCCCTATGGCTCGATCTGCTGGAGGAAGAGGCGGCTCTCGTCGGCGATCAGATCGGCGGCTTCGTGGTGGACATAATGGCCGACGTCGAGCATCTGGTAGGGGCTCTCGGCCTCCTCGGCATACGCTACCAGGATCTCGCCCCAGTTGTCGACGGTCAGCCCCTCACCGTCGGAAGTGTAGAAGGTCATGGGTACATTGGGAAACCCCTCGGCGGCGACCATGCGGGCGTTGGACTGGGTCACCTCGGTTTCCGCCAACACGTCGGCGGTGAAGGTGCGCCGGACCATAATCGAGCAGTAGGCGGACGTTTCGGCATCGGTTAGGTCGATCACAGCTGCCGCTTCGCGACAGATGGAGGGTGCCAGGCGTAGCAGGCCTGTCCGTGAGGTGAAGGCGACCAGGCGGAGCATCAGGCGCGGCGGCGGCATGACCTCATAGATGGGAGGAACCGCCGGGTCCAGCCCGATGATGGCCGCCACCTCGTCGGGATAGCGGTTGGCCCAGTGCAGGGCCTCCAAGCCGCTCATCGAGTGGGGGAACAGGACGTAGGGCGGACGCTCCCCGGCTCCCTCAAGCGCCAGACGGGTCTCGCTGAGCACCGTGTCGATGTCGCGGGGCGTGCCGCCGTCCTCGCTCCAGCCGTACCCCGCTCGCTCCACAACGACCGTGCGGTAGTCGTCGGACAGGCGGCTGTAGAGCGGCTTGAAATCCAGTGCGGGGGCGGTGGTGCCGCTGCCAGACAGGAAGACGAGCGTTAGGTCGCCCTCCCCTTCAGCGTAGACGTGGAGCCGGTGGCCATTGACCGCCACCATCTGTCCTGGCGGTGGGTAGGCCGCCTCTTCGCGAGGCGTCTGCACAGCGTGATTGCTGCTGCTGCCGGCGATCAGTGCTATCAATAGGAACAGCAGCCCCAGAAAAAGCCATTTGATGATGGTCGGGAAGATTTGCATCCGTGATTCTCCTTTGTGTCCGGACGGTCCAGCTCACGCGCTCTCGCTCTCAAGGACCTCTCGCCCCATAGCGGACGCTCCGTGCCTCTTCCCATCACGCATACTGGAGTTGCCGCTGCCGCACGAGGAGCGCCAGTCCGAAGAGCAGCGGGCTTGATGCCAGGTAGATCCACGGGATGCCCTGCGCCACCGCGGCATCGGTCACACCGGTGAGGTCGAGCGCCGCCAATCCGTTCAATGGCCCGAGATACCACCAGACAAGCAGCAGGACCTGCGTCGGGCGCTCCATTCCCGCCGCCAGGCCCAACAGCAGCGACAGCGACGGGATGAAGAGCGCGCCCGCCGCAAAGCCGGGCAACAGGGTGGGCTCAGACCACAGACGGATGAGGGCACCGCTGCCCAACAGCAGCGCCAGCAAGACGCCGGCCATCCAGGTGGCCGGTAACTGCCGCCACAGCGGGGAAGGCGCGCTCGCGAGGAGCTGGTTGGCGCGATAGCGCGTCGCGCGGACGCCCAGCTCCGACCAGAGCAGCAATGGCCACAGCCAGATCCAGGGCAACAACCCGCGCACCGTCTCCAGCGGTGAGAGCAGACAGGCCAGGAGCAACCCCACGGCGACGGCGTACCAGACAAGTGCGCGCCCTTTGAGCAGCAGTTTGAGCTCCGCCGCGACCAGCCTCCAGAACAGAGAGCGTGGCCTGCCGGACGCTGTGATGGGGGTCAGCGCCTGCGCTGAGGGCGGCGCGTCGGGAAGGGCGCTCCGCTTGCGCGCCAAGGCCCGCCGGCGCGCACCCAGCCGTGCAGCCCAGCGCTCGAACCCCAGGCGCGGGGCGCGCATGCGACCGGGTGTCGGGGCGAAACGGTCGAAAGCGAGGGCCGCCAGGCCCACCAGCAGCAGAGCTGCCAGCACGTAGACGAGGCGCGCACCGATGACTGCACCCCAATCGAAGCCTGTCCAGAGAAAGGTCTGCAGCTCAGCAGTCGGGCCTGCGCCGAGCGCAATGCCGCCCCGGTAAGCGGCGCCTTGCGCCTGCAGTGCGACGGTCATCCCTCGCTCGATGGCATCGAAGGCCAGCAGGTCGCCGCCGGGCGGCGTCACGATGAAGAGCCACAGGAAGAAGTAGATGACGTTTCCGCCCGACTCGCGCAAGATCGGGGCGCATTCAAAGACAACCGCCAACGCCGCCGTCAGTAGCGCCACCGGCGTGGAAAAGACGAGGAAAGGCATCAGCAGTTGGACGAGGTCCAGCGTTTTGTCCTCGCCTTGGATGAGGAGCATCGCCAGCGCCGCGAGCGCCAGCACGCCGACGACAATCAGCAACACGGCAACGTTGCTGGCGAACTTCCCTATCACATAGGCCGACTTGCTCAGGGGAGTCGCCGCCAGGATCTGCCCCACGCCTGTCCGGCGATCCTGCTGCACGTTGCCCCGCGTGACGTAGAAGCCGACGAGCGACAGGAAAAAGGAAAGGGTTAGGGCCATCAGCGCGCCGATCCAAGCCGCGTTGAGGACGCCGCGATAGCTGCCCAGGCGCAGTTGGAAGAAGCCGGTGATGACCTGATAGCCCAAGAAGACGCCCAACGTCACAGTCACCAGAAAGCCGAAGCGGCGCACGCGCTCGCGGAAGTCTGCCAGGGCCAGGTGAAGGATGGCGCGCATCAGGTCGTCCCCCGCCGGTTGGCGATGAAGTAGAGGTAAGCATCTTCCAGGGTGGGCGCGAGCGGCGTGGCTGCCGGGTCAGGCGCGGCGTCGCTGACGATGCGGGCCAGGACGCCGTCGGCGCGGCGGGTCGTGTTGGCGATCAGGTGCTGCGACTTGATCGCCGTCAGCGCATCACTCGGCACAACCCAGCCCCACACTCTGCTTTCGACGGCCTGCAGGAGTTCCTCGGGTAGAGCGTGGCGGAGCAACCGTCCGTGGTTGATCAGGGCAATGCTGGTTGCCGTCGCCTCGACATCGGAGACGATGTGCGTGGAGAGCAGCACCAGCCGCTCCCCGGCCAAGTCGGAAATCAGATTGCGGAAGCGCACGCGCTCCTCGGGATCCAGGCCGACCGTCGGCTCGTCGACGATCAGCAGGTGGGGATCGTTGAGCAACGCCTGGGCAATACCCACCCGCTGGCGCATCCCTCCGGAGAAGCCGCCGATGGGGCGGTACGCGGCCTCCGTCAGGTTGACCAGTTCGATAAGCTCGTCGATGCGCTGCCGGGCCTGTCTGCGGGGCAATCCCTTGACCGCCGCTAGATAGGTGAGAAACTCCACGGCGTTCAGGTTGGGGTAGACGCCAAAATCCTGCGGCAGATACCCCAAGACCCGGCGCACGTCGTCGGGCTGCGTGGCGATGTCGATGCCGTTCCAATAGACCCTACCCCTGCTCGGTCGGGTGATGGTGGCGATGATGCGCATCAGGGTGGATTTCCCCGCCCCGTTTGGACCGAGGAGCCCCAGAACGCCCGGCCCCAACCTGAGGCTGAAGTCACGCAAGCCCCAGACATCCTTGCGATACTGCTTGCTGACGCTTTCGATGCGGAGTTCCATAGTATCCCTAATCCGGGTGATGCGAACCTAACCGATGATCAATCCGGCAACTACGGAGACCGAAACCGCGACCACGTTGCTGATGCTGTGCATCATCATCGGGTAGATCATGCTCTTCGACCGTTCGTAGCAGACGCCGTAGAAGAGGCCGAGCACCATCGCATAGATCACCTGGAAGGTGCTGTAGGACATCGAGAACGGCGCGAAGGAGAAACGCACGTGCGCCAGTCCGAATATCACGGCGGCGATGAGGTTGGCGACGCTCAGCTCTCCGCCCAGTACTGTGAAGATGGGCTTGCCGACACCGGTATCCTTGCCGACAACCACGCCGTTCACCGACAAAGCCAGCATCGTGATGGCGAACGCGCGGAAGATGAGCTCCTCAGATGGCCCCGAGAGCAGCAGTTGGAAGCCCAGCTGTCCGGCGATGTTGCGGGCCGTCAAGGGGTAAGGAAACGCCTGGAAGGTGCCTGCCGCCAAGACAATGAGCAACGAGACCACGGTATACCCGGAGAAGATCAGCGCGAACAGGCGCACATACGTCCACCCCACCCGGCTGTCGCCCCACCCAAACCCGAACCGGATGGCGCTTAGCCTGCTCATGACGGCCATCAGAACCAGGAAGATGGCGGCCTGGACCATGTGGTGCACGGAAATCCACGCAAAAGCGCCGTCGGGGTCGATGGCCGAGTAGTCGAAAAGATCCGCGAAGAGCCCCGCCAGGCGTGGTACGCCCAGGAGGAGCACGGTTAGGAACAACATCCATAGGGTGGATTTCACGATCCTCGTCAGCTGCATCGTTGACCTCATTTTCCCAATCCCAGGTTATCCGGCTCAACCGTTGAACTGGGGCCTGGGCAACAAATCCGGCCGTTCAACGCGCACATTATGGCCACTGTCGACCACGATGTGCGTGCTCCGGCCGGAATCGGTTGCCGTCTGCTCGTGAATAGTGTACCCGATAACTGCATCACATCAGGCCAATGAAAGGGACGGCGGCCAGGTGGGCACGATCCGCCGGGCAGCAGCGAAGGCTGCCTCGATAGCGACGGCAACGATCAGGACGATGGTTGCCATACTGGCGCCAGGATGCGCAGCAGCTTCGGCACAAAACGGAACGGTGTTGCTGCTGCCGCTACCTGATCGACGGTCCCGGCAAGGTAGACGTCCAACTCCGGACAGTAAAAGAGCCAGGACCCGGTCGCGCCGCTGTGCCCGATCACCGGCGGGGCGGAGTGCAGGAGAGAGAAGAGCCGCGGGATGCGAAAGCGCATCATCCCCAGGCCGTACCGGATGGGCCACCCGGGCGAGGTGCGTACCGGGTTGAGCGAGAAGCCAAAGGTGTGCCAGTGCTGTGTCATCAGCTTGACGGTCGCCGGGTCATCGAAAACGTCGCCCGATGCAGCCCGCCGATCAACGATTGCGGAAGGTGGGTCGACATCGGCGCGTCGAGGCAGATAAGGCCGCGCTCGACCAGCTTGAGGATCGCGCCGGCGATGTAGAGCTTCGTCACGCTCGCTATCCATACCGGGGTGTCGGCCCGTATCGGCGTCCCGTCCTGGTGCGCGTCGCACGCTGCGCCGGTCCAGCGGAAGGTATCGTCGCCCTTCACGACGGTGACGACGGCGTGGTGGATGGACTGTGGCGCTATGAGTTGCTGCAGAAGGTCCTGGAGGCGTCCGGTAACGGCCTCCGATCCCGTAGTGGTATCCGGGTCTTTCTCGAAGCTGACCAGGAGCAACCGCTTCATCGAGCAGATGTCGATGTGACAAGGAATGATCATATGGGCGGTTCAGGGCGTGACGTCGCGTTGCGTCCATTCGCCGTCGATGAAGCGCCACATCTCACCGGTCGGGTTGCGGTCCTGGAGCTCGGGCGGAAGGCGATGGTGGCGCACGTTGTCGTAGCAGTGCAGCGCCCCGAAGCGCAGCATCGACGCCGGGATGCCCACCGCCGTGAAGCCCGGATGTCCGGTCGCGGGGTAGGGGCCGCCGTGGTTCATCGCAGGGGAGACGGCCACGCCCGTGGGCATCTTGTCGTTGAGCAGGCGACCCACCTTCTGACGCACGATGGGCGCCAGCTCATCGTAGAGCGCGTCGTCGGCGCCGCCGGTGTGGGTGTAGAAGCTGCCGGTGAGGTTGCCCTCCAGCCGGCGGGCGATCTTCTGAAGCTGCGGGAGATCCTCGGCGAGGACCACGAGCGAGACGACGCCGAAGGCCTCGGTCTGGAGGGCCTCGGGCTGGGCCAGGAAGTCGTCACCCGAGACGCGCAGCAGCGTGTTGGCGTAGCGATAGCCTGGATCCGCCACCTCCTCGCCGCCGACGATCAGGGTTGCGCCCGCCTCCTGGAGCTGGGCCACGGCCTCCCCGATGGTGCGCAATCCGCTCCTTCCCAGCAGGACACCGGCAGGCGCTTCGAACCGCGTCGCCACTGCCTCCAGGAAGGCCTCACTGCGCTGCGACGCCAGGAGCAAGGTCAGTCCTGGTTTCGTGCAGAACTGTCCCGTCCCAAGCGAGCACGAGGCGAAGAGCTCATCGGCGATGGGCTCCAGCCGCTCCTCCAGGGCACCCGGCAAGATGAAGATGGGGTTGACGCTCGACATCTCTAGGTAGATGGGCTTGCCCGCGGCGTCCGCTGCCGCCTTCAACTGCAGGCCGGCCGAGCGGCTGCCGGTGAAGCCGGTGGCGCCCACGAGAGGGTGGGAGACGAGCCGCGCGCCATCGGCGTGGCTGGTACGGTAGATCAGTTGTACCAGTGCCTTAGGCATTCCTGTGGCCTCCACGGCCTCGAAGGCCGCTTCGGTGAGCAGCCTGGTCGTGCCGGGGTGGCCCGTGTTGGCCTTGGCGATGATGGGATTGCCCGCCGCGAGGGCCGCTGCCGCGTCGCCTCCGGATACTGAGTTGAAGGCCATCGGGAAGTTGTTGGGGCCGAAGACGACCACGGGCCCGCCCAGCGGCCCAACCATCGAGCGGATGTTGCGGGCGGTGTCGATCGTGGCGTGGCACCAGGAGCGCTCGCGCGTCGCAGACGCCGCCTGCCGGAGTTGATCGGTCGTGCGCGGCAATTCGACCGAGCGTAGACGCGGTTCGAGCGCCAGTCCTGTCTCGCGGTGGGCTAGGGCCGCGATCGCATCGGCGCGCACCTCGATGCCTTCAGCGAAGGCCTCCAGGAAGCGGGCCAGCGCCTCGGGCGCTATCCCACTCAGGGCCTCTGCAGCTTCCATCCCTGCCACCAATGCCTCCTCCACCTCGGTCCAGCCGGATACGGGGTAGATAGCTTCGAGCGGTTGCTTCGTCATCGGGTTCGTCGCCGCGAAGGTACCGGCGGCGCCAATCGATCGTCGCCATGTGCCGGCGATGAGAACGGGTTCAGTCTCCATCGCAGTCTCCTTGTGCGTTCTCGCTGATTGTCTTTCGGATCTCTGCCACGACCTGCTCGGCGGTCTTCCCATCCGTGTCGATGCAGGTCCCGTAATCGAACTGTGACACCATGGCATGCACCGCTGCGGCGGCATCCACGCCATACGATAGTTCGCGACCGCGGTCCCTCGAGATACAGATCTCCAGCGGTGCCCTCAGCGTGAAGACATCGGCGCCATTGGGGAGGGCCGAGATCAAACCCTCGAGTTGGCCCAGATGGTAGAAGCAGCCGTCAAAGACGACTGTGACGCCTGCGTCGAGCGCGTCGCGCACCTGAGCGATCGCCAGTGCGTTGCCTCTTAGAAAGCTGTCCAGCGGGATACCGCCCCCCTCTTCCGCCTGATCGAGCCCGTTTTCGTCCAGGATGGTGTCAAACGAGACATAGCGCCCGCCGAGATGGTCGGCCAACATTCTCCCGACCGTCGTCTTGCCGACGGCTAGCGGGCCTCTGATGATGATGGCGCCCATACCGCCTAGGCCTGGACTTCGTTCAGCAGCGTGAGCTCGCCCACGCCGATCTGTACCACATCGCCTTCACTGAGGGTGAAGTCGTCCGGCGGGACGATGCCCGTGCCGGTCATCAGGAAGGTGCCGTTAGGGAAGGGCAGCTCCTTGAAGAGGTAAGCAACCAGTTCCTCGAGGGTCCGCTTCATCCGGCTGGTCGCGGTCTCGCCGTAGAAGACCTGCTCACCCTGGCGCCGGATCTCCAGCGTGATCGGCAGGTCGCGCATCTCGTCGGGCGAGGAGAGTATGATGCCGGGGCCCAGGGCGCAGGAGCCGGCATAGACCTTGGCTTGGGGGAGGTAGAGCGGATTGGCGCCCTCGATGCTGCGGGAGGAGACATCGTTACCGGCGACGTAGCCCACGATCTCCCGGCGCGCGTTAATGACCAGGGTCAGCTCCGGCTCAGGCACGTCCCATGTGCTGTCCGGACGCACGCGGATCGGATCCTCGGGTCCCATCACGCGCCAGCCGATGGCCTTCAAGAAGAGCTCCGGGCGCTCAGCGGTGTAGACACGGGCGTAGATGTCGCCGGTCTCCGATTCCGCCTGGCGCGCGTCGCGGCTCCTCAGGTAGGTCACGCCGCTAGCCCACACCTCCTGCCACGGCTCGACCGGCGGCAGGAGGTCGCCGGTCGCCCCCTCGCCCGTGAGCAGCGAGGCGAGCGCGTCAGCGTAAGCTGCACGCGGCAGCTCGAGCAGCAGCCCCAGCGTGAACGAAGGGGCCAGAAAGAGGCCATCCATAGCCCACCGGGGGCCGGTCATCGTTGAGTGTCGGGTTAGCATTGTCAGTCTCCAGTCTTTGGTCGACAGTTTTCAGTTTTCAGTTGTCCGTTTTCAGTTAGAGAATGCGCGCCCAACGGTCTTGGGGTCCGTCTGTTGATTTGAGATTTGCGCATCTGTCGATTTGCCCATTAGCCCTGCGATGGCATCGACGTCGTAGACGCAGCCGCCCCAGGTGCCGCCGCCCGCCTGCTGCAGGAGCGCCCAGAGGCGGGTGTCGTCGGGGAGGTCGGGATCGGGTGCAAGCTCGGGGTGTGGGCCACGCTGTGCCAGCACGCACGCACCACGCTCGGGCGAGAAGCGCCCGCTGCCGCTGCCGACGAAGTCCACGCTGCCCTTGAGGTTCGCGCAATCCACCACGATGCGGATCAGATCGCCGTCGCGAACGCGTCCGAGGGGCCCGCCTGCCAACGCCTCGGGGCCGACGTGGCCGATGCAGGCGCCGGTGCTGACGCCGCTGAAGCGGGCGTCGGTGATCAGCGCGACCTCTTTACCCCACGAGAGGTGCTTGAGCGCGGAGGTGATCTGATAGGTCTCCTCCATCCCACAGCCCAACGGCCCGCGTCCGATGAGGACCATCACCTCGCCCGGTTTGACCTGAGCAGCGCCCTGGCCCTTCACCGCGGCAATCGCGGCGCGCTCGCTGGTGAAGACACGCGCCGGTCCCTCCATACGAAAGACGCCCGCGGCATCCAGCAGGCTGGGGGCAAGGGCCGTGCTCTTGATGACTGATCCCTCGGGTGCCAGATTGCCGGTGGGGAAGGTCAGCGTGCCGGCAAGCCCGCGCGCTCGCGCAATCTCAGGGCTCATGATCACGGTGTCGGGATCGATGCCCTCCTCCGAGAAGAGCCGCTCACGCAGGCGCTTGCGGCGCTCGCTCGCGGCCCACGCGTCCAGCATTTCGCCGAGCGGTTGACCGTGGGCGGTCAGTGCATCGAGATGCAGGAGGTCTAGCTCGCGGAGGTGGAGCATGACCTCGGGCACCCCGCCGGCGAGATAGACGCGGACTGTGGGATGCCCGACAGGGCCGTTGGGCAGGACGTCGACCAGGCGCGGCACCGATCGGTTGACCGCGTCCCAGTCGGCGACGTTGGGCCGCTCGAGGCCCGCGGCGTGAGCGATCGCCGGCAGGTGCAAGAGCAGATTGGTGCTGCCGCCGAAAGCGGCATAGACCACCATCGCATTGTGCACGGCCTCCTGGGTCACGATGTCGGCTGCCGTGATACCTCGAGACGCCAGTGCGACCAGGGCTTGAGCCGAGCGCCGCGCGAGATCCAGCCAGATGGCCTGGCCCGAGGGGGCCAGCGCAGCGTGCGTCAGCGTCAGCCCAAGGGCTTCGCCCACCACCTGGCTCGTCGCGGCGGTGCCCAGGAACTGGCATCCGCCGCCCGGCGAGGCACAGGCGCGGCAGCCCAGCAGCGCCGCCTCTTCCAGGCTGATCTCGCCCTGCGCAAAGCGCGCGCTCAGCGTCTGGACCTTTCCCGCGTCCTCCCCCTCGGTCGGGGGCAGGGTCACGCCGCCGGGCACGAGGACGCAGGACAGCTTGCGTTGCGCGGCAAGGGCCATCATCAGGGCCGGCAGCCCTTTGTCGCACGTCGCGATACCCAGCACGCCCCGCGCCGTGGGCAACGAGCGAATGAGACGGCGGAAGACGGTGGCGGCATCGTTGCGGTAGGGGAGGCTGTCCATCATCCCCGGCGTGCCCTGGGTGCGCCCGTCACAGGGGTCGCTCACGTAGCCCGCGAAGGGAATCGTGCCCAACGCAGCGAAGCGCTCGGCAGCGGCTTCGGCGAGCACCCCCAACTCCCAATGCCCGGTATGGTAGCCCAGCGCGATAGGCTTGCCGTCAGGAGCGCGCAAGCCTCCCAGCGTGGACAGGATCAGGAACTCCTCGCCGCGCAGTGCACCCGGCTCCCATCCCATCCCGGCATCCTCGGTCAGCCCGAAGAGCTCACCGCTGGAGACCTCCCGGAGGTAGTCGGCGTCGAGGGGCAGCGCGCCTTCCGGGCCGCGCGTATGGGTAACCACGTCGTAGGCTTGCGGATCCTCTGCTTCCAGCGAGCTCCGATCCTCATCGCTTCCTGATGACATTGCGCCTCCTATTCGCCGTGCTTTTTCACTGACTTCGTTAACTATAGGATGGATGGGGAGAAGCGCAATGGCTTGCGCCTCGCCGGGTCTTGGTCGAACTCTATGCGATGATCCTTCCCCGGCCTACCGCAGATGGCCTCACTCAACCACGGCTGTCATCCCGAGCGAGCCTCCACGCAGTGCAGGCGCGAAGGATCTCGCCCCTTGATCTCTAGCTGGTTCTTGACGGGGGAGATCCCTCACTCTGTTCGGGATGACAGCGTGGCGTGTCCTAACAGCTCGAGGCCCGGCTGCTGGCGCGTGATGGATGCTGTTCTGCTCGGCCCAAACTGCGACTGTCCTGGAGTTCTGCCGGAAAGGCCTTGACGGGCAACACAGGTCGTATATAATTTTACGGTGTAAAAAATAAGAGGGGGAGACGATGCCGCGACCCAGGAAGACAGCTCAGGAGATCCATGAGATGCGCGAGGGCATTCTCGATGCCGCGCTCGTGTTGCTGCAACAAGAGGGGCTCGAAGGCGTGAGTATCCGCCGGATTGCAGATGCTATCGGCGTCTCACATATGTCTCTATACAGCTACTTCGAGAACCGCGCCGCCATCATCAAAGCCCTCCGCGAGCGTGGGCTCGAACAGATGCGGGCGTTCTGTGATGCCTCTCTGGGTCGTGCAGAGGACGGCGACGCTCTGGAAGAGGTGCGTCAATCGCTCAGCCGGTTCATCCAGCTGTCGCGCGATCATCCGAGACTCTACCAACTGGCCTGGCGGCGAACATCTGATGACACGTCGTTGCGTGTTGACTCGCAGAATATGGCCAGGGCGCTGGCACACCTCTCGCGGTTGATCGAGTTGGGCATCGAACGCGGGCAGTGCGCCAGGCGCGATCCAACCCTCGCCGCGGCGATGGCATTCTGTGTTGTCAACGGCACGCTGATGCTCTATCACAATGTCGGTGCCATCAACCAGGTTGATCGCGCGGCGCTCGAGCCTGAGATGCTCGACGCTGCCATAGTCTATCTCACGCACCCTAACGGCAAGGGCGGCTGATCGATCGCTCGCCGACAAGAAGGAGGAAGGTGAAGCATCTATGATTCGACTTGCGAAGTTCCTCAAGCCCTATTGGGCCATGATCCTGCTGACCGTTGGCCTGCTCTTCGCTCAGGCTAACTTTGACCTGGCGCTGCCGGACTACCTCTCCCGCATTGTGAACACCGGCATCCAGCAGGGGGGTGTGGACTCTGCCCTGCCTGAGGCGATCCGTCAGCGTCAACTGGACCGGGTTCGCCTCTTCCTGAGCCCTGAGGATGAGGTCGCCATTCTCGAGGCCTACACATTGGTGGATCGGGATACGCCGGACACCACGGCCCTGGTCCGCGACTATCCTGCACTTGCCGATGAGCCGGTCTATCTGCTGAATGCGCTCGACAAGGATGAGCGTGACCGCCTCGACCCTGTGATGGGCCGGGCGTTGCTGGTCGTCTATGGCATTGAGCAGATGATCGAGAACCCGGAGGCGGCGGAGCTCGATCCGGCGCCTGGCGATGGCGCAGGGTTTGACTTCAGCCAGGTCCCGCCGGGCACCGATATCTTCGCGCTTCTGGCACAGATGCCCGAGGCCCAGCGGCAGTCGATGATGGGCACCGTCGACGCGCGGTTCGAGGTGATGGGTGAGCCGGCGATTGTGCAAGCGGCGACATTGGCGGTGCGCGCTGAGTATGCGGCGTTGGGCATGGATCCGGACCGGGTGCAGAGCCGCTATATCCTCTCCGTCGGTGGCGTGATGCTGCTGCTGGCGCTGGGCTCAGGACTCTGCACGATTGCCGTCGGCTACCTCTCGGCGCGGACCGCGGTCGGCGCCGCACGTGACGTGCGCGGCGCCATCTTCCGTAAGGTCGTGAGCTTCTCCCATGCCGAGTTCGACACCTTCTCCACGGCGTCGCTCATCACCCGTTCGACCAACGACGTCACTCAGGTGGCAACCGTGGTGGTCATGATGCGCTTGATCTTCTACGCGCCGCTGATGGGCGTGGGCGGGGTCGTGCGCGCTATCGGGAAGGGTGGGTCGATGTGGTGGCTGATCGCCGTGGCGGTCGGCATCCTTGTCAGCCTGGTCGCCATCGTGATGTCCATCGCCTTGCCCAAGTTCAAGATCATCCAATCGCTGATCGATCGTCTCAATCTGGTGGCCCGCGAGGCACTCTCGGGCATGCTGGTCATTCGTGCCTTCAACCGCCAGGACTTTGAGGAGGCCCGCTTTGACCGGGTCAACGTCGACCTTACGGACAACAGCCGCTTCATCAACCGGCTGATGGTGGTGATGATGCCGATGATGATGCTGATCATGAACGGGCTGTCGATCGCCATCATCTGGGTCGGCGCGCACCAGATCGCGGCTATGACTATGCAGGTGGGCGACATGATCGCCTTCACCCAATACGCGATGCAGATCGTGATGTCCCTCCTGATGCTGACGATGCTCTTCATCTTCCTGCCGCGCGCCGCTGTCTCAGGTGACCGCATTGCCGAGGTGCTGGAGACCGAGCCGTCGGTCCGCGACCCCGAGCCGGACCGGGCGAGCGCGCTGCGCCCGGATTCCCCGGGCAGGATCGAGTTCCGCAACGTCTCCTTCCGCTATCCCGACGCGCTCGAAAACGTGCTCTGCAACATCACGTTTATCGCCGAACCGGGTCAGACGACGGCTTTCATCGGCTCCACTGGCTGCGGTAAGTCCACACTGGTCAACCTGATCCCCCGCTTCTACGATGTCACCGAGGGTGCGATTCTGGTGGACGGCGTCGACATTCGCACGGTGACCCAGCACGATCTGCGCGACCGAATCGGCTACGTGCCTCAGAAAGGCGTGCTCTTCTCAGGCACCATCGAGTCCAACCTGCGCTACGCGGATGAAGATGCGACGGAGGCCACCTTGCGCGAGGCGATCGAGATCGCTCAAGCCGGCGACTTTGTCTTCGGGGGCACCGAGGAGGCCCCTGAGGGCCTTGGGCTGAGCGCCCCAATCTCGCAGGGCGGTACGAATGTCTCGGGAGGCCAGAAGCAGCGGCTGTCCATCGCTCGCGCACTGGTCAAGAAGCCGCCCATCTTCATCTTCGACGACAGTTTCTCGGCCCTGGACTTCCGCACCGACGCGGCGCTGCGCCGGGCGCTCAAGGCCAAGACCGGCGAAAGCACTGTCCTGATCGTCACCCAGCGCGTCTCCACGATCAAGGGCGCCGATCAGATCGTCGTGCTCGATGAGGGCGAGATGGTGGGCAGGGGCACGCATACAGAGTTGATGGAGAGTTGTGAGACCTATCGTGAGATCGCGCTCTCGCAGCTCAGCAGGGAGGAACTGGCATGAGCGACAACAGAACCGGACGTCCGTCCAGGTCGGGCCCCGACTCAGAGAAACAATCAGGCTCGAACCGGCGCTCTCAGTTCGGACCGCGACCGCGCCCCGGGCGGGGACCAGGCGGACACATGATGCCGGGCGAGAAGGCGCGCGACTTCAAGGGCACGATGGTCAGGCTCGTCGGGTACCTTGGAAAGTACAAGCTAGCGGTGGCGGTTGTGATGCTCTTTGCCGTCGCCTCGACCGTCGCCGGCATCGCCGGGCCCAGGATCCTGGGCCGCGCCACCACCGAGATCTTCGAGGGCCTGATCGCGCAGTTGCAGGGCGTCGGGGAGATCGACTTCGCGGCGATCGGGCGCATTCTGCTCACGGTCATCGCCCTCTATCTCTTCTCCGCGCTCGCAGCCATGATTCAGGGCTGGGTGATGGCGGACGTCTCCACGGACATCGCGTACCGCTTCCGCCGCGACATCGCCGAGAAGATCAACCGGGTGCCGCTCAAGTACTTTGACGACACCTCTCAGGGCGAGATCCTCTCTCGCATCACGAACGACGTGGACGCGGTCAACCAGACGCTGAGCCAGAGCCTTACCCAGATCATCACCTCGGTCGTGACCGTGGTCGGTGTACTGGTGATGATGATCTCCATCAATTGGGTCATGACGTTGGTCGCGTTGCTGATCCTGCCGCTGTCGGCGGCTGTCGTGATGTTGATCGTCAAGCAGTCGCAGATCCACTTCAAGCGGCAGCAAGAGGTCCTGGGTGGTCTCAACGGGCATGTGGAAGAGATGTACGGCGGTCATCTGGTGATGAAGGCGTTCAACGGTGAAGCCGCCAGCATCCGCGCCTTCGATGCCCTCAACGAGGATCTCTACGCGTCGGGCTGGAAGGCGCAGTTCCTCTCCGGGCTGATGATGCCCATCATGATGTTCATCGGCAACTTGGGCTACGTCGCCGTCGCCGTGTTGGGCGGCTGGCTGGCGGCGCGCAACGCCATCACCGTCGGTGACATCCAGGCCTTCATCCAGTACGTGCGCTCCTTCACGCAGCCCGTGCAGCAGCTCGCCAACATTTCCAACGTGCTGCAGCAGACGGCCGCCGCTGCCGAGCGGGTCTTCGAGTTTCTGGATGAGCCGGAGGAGATTGCCGAAACTGCGATACCCTGGATACCGGAGAGGGCCGAGGGCCATGTCACCTTCCGCGACGTTCACTTCGGCTACGATGCTGCGACGCCCGTGATCCACCGCTTCAGCGCCGAGGTCCGGCCGGGCCAGAAGGTTGCCATCGTCGGTCCGACGGGTGCGGGCAAAACGACCATGGTCAAGCTCCTGATGCGTTTCTACGATGTCAACGACGGCGCGATCCTGGTCGATGGGCACGACATCCGCGAGTTCAGGCGGCAGGATCTGCGCCGCATGTTCGGGATGGTGTTGCAGGATACGTGGCTCTTCAACGGCAGCATCATGGAGAACATCCGCTACGGACGCCCGGATGCCTCAGACGACGAGGTGATCGCGGCGGCGCAGACCGCCCACGTCGATCACTTTGTGCGCACGCTACCCGACGGGTACGCGATGGAGATCAATGAGGAGGCGTCGAACATCTCGCAGGGGCAGAAGCAGCTCCTGACCATCGCGCGCGCCGTGCTGGCAGATCCGCCGATGCTGATCCTCGATGAGGCGACCAGCTCAGTGGACACGCGCACGGAGATGCTGATCCAGGCGGCGATGGACAATCTGATGGTGGGGCGGACAAGCTTCATCATCGCGCACCGGCTGTCGACCATCCGCAACGCGGACCTGATTCTGGTTATGAACGAGGGGGACATCGTGGAAAGCGGCACCCACGCGGAGCTCCTGGATCGCGGCGGCTTCTACGCCAAACTCTACAATAGCCAGTTTGAGGCGGTGGGCGGTGGGCTGCAGGATCCGGTTTCGGTGCCTGCGGGCGCATAGGGTGAGCAAGATGAATCTGTGGGGATTCCTGGCGGCAAGGATGATACGCAGCCGGTAAGCCGCACGTGCGGCGGCTGTGAGGATGTTGTTACGTACGGACGCGATCACGGCTGTCCTAGTCGGGACCGGCGGGCCGATGCCCTCCAACCGCGCGCAGAGCTGTTCGGAGGTTATGCCCCCGGAGTGGTCCGAGGCGCGTTCAATGGCGTTCCAGTACAGTAGAGAGGGTCAGGCGACGCCGGTCTACGCCGCGGATGGCGTGGTGGTTTCCGCCTTCGCGGCGCAGCATCCTCCCATCGAACCTAACGTCGGCTATCGCGTCGAGGTCGCCGGCAAGACTGTGGTCCTCTCCGGTGACACGGTCTTCACGGATGCGCTAGTGGCCCAGAGCCGGGGCGCCGACTTACTGATCTCCGATGTGATGGCGATGGATGCAGTCCGGCAGATCCAAGCAGCTAACGAGGCGGTCGGCAACGAAGCTGCGGCGCGCATCATGCACGACATCCGTGACTACCATATCAGCGCTGAGGCGCTTGGGGCATTGGCGGAGCAAGCTGGGGGCAAGCGCCTGGCGCTCACCCATCTTGCGCCGCCGATCGACCAGAGGCTTCTGGTGCGCAGCTTCTTCCGCCGTCCCATCGCGGCACGCTATTCGGGGGAGCTCGTTGTCGGGCCTGACGGCACCCGGGTCGTCATACCGCTGTAGCGCCCTTCACACTGTCGATCCCAGCCATCAGGCGCAGAGCATTGCTACGTGTGGCAAGGGGACTACACTCGTAGAGCTAGAACCCAAACAGACAGAGGAGTTTCTATCATAGCCGCGCTGGAGGTGACCGATGAGTGATGCAGGCGATAACGGCTCGTTCAGTGATAGGGTGCGTGCCCTGCCGGGCAATGTCTGGGCGGTCAGCCTGACGAGCTTCTTTATGGATGTCTCAAGCGAGATGGTCCTCAACATTCTGCCGCTCTTCCTTTCCAATGTGTTGGGCGTCAAGACCAACGTGATTGGTCTGATCGAGGGGGTAGCGGAGGCGACGTCAAGTTTGCTGAAGGTCTTCTCCGGATGGGCCTCGGACCGGATGCGGGCGCGCAAGTGGATGGCGGTCACGGGGTATGCGATTTCCGCTGTGGCGAAACCGTTCTTCTACTTTGCCAACGCCTGGGGTGTGGTGGCTGCCGTGCGCTGGGCCGACCGCGTCGGCAAGGGAGTCCGCACGTCGCCGCGGGATGCCCTCGTCGCCGACAGCATCGGTGAAGAGCAGCGTGGTCTCGCCTTCGGCTTCCATCGCGCCGCTGATACCGGCGGCGCTGTCGTCGGACTGCTGATCTCGCTGCTCGTGGTCTGGTTGACGCAGCGGGGCGGCATGCTTCTGAACCGCGGCACCTTCCAGACGCTGGTGCTGATCAGCATCATACCTGGACTGCTGGCCGTAGCCGCCCTGGTCTTCGGATCGCGGGACGTGGCGGTCACGTCGACCCGAGAACAGCCCCGCATCTCATTCCGAGATCTGGGGCGCCCCTTCGTGATCTTTATGATCATTGTGGGCATCTTTGACCTGGGCAACTCGTCGGACGCCTTCTTGGTGCTGCGGGCGCAAGAACGCGGGCTGAGTGTTCTGGGGATTCTGGGCATGCTGGTGACCTTCAACGTCATCTACACGCTCATCAGCGCACCTGCCGGCGATCTCTCGGATCGCATCGGGCGGCGGCGGGTGATCATCGGCGGCTGGTTGGTCTACGCGGCGATCTACCTTGGACTGGCCCTGGCGGGTGAGGGATGGCAGGTCTGGGTTCTCTACGCGCTGTACGGCGCCTACTATGGCTTGGCCTTCGGCACCACCAAGGCGATGGTCGCCGACATCGTCCCGGAGCACCTGCACGGCACGGCCTACGGCACCTACAACGCGGTGTTGGGGCTGCTCGATTTCCCGGCTTCGGTGATCGCCGGTGTGCTATGGCAGGGTGTGGGCGCCTGGCAGGGCCTCGGCCCCTCGGCCCCGTTTTTCTTCGGCGGAGCGATGGCGCTCATCGCGGCAGTGGCGATGGCAGGTTTCACCCAGAAGACCGCCAAGGTGCGGGGATAAGGGCAGCTCCCCTATCCCCGCTCTGTTGGTCGCATCTAGCGCGACCAGCGCTCGTGGACGGGCGGGAGGGCAGGGAAGGCGGCGTGCGGTTCAGCCTGGTACCAGTAGGCGACGGAGGCGATGTCATCCGTTAGCGGTTCGAACTTGCCGTTGGGCCACCAGCCGAGCGCCTGGATTGTCACCTTGAGATCCTGCTTGAAGCGGATCGGATCCATCACGTGCCAGCGGTAGAGGCCATGCATCGGCACCTCGCCCGGCTCTTTGCGGTAGAGCGGATAGCCGAGATAGGGGGTGGAATAGGTCTCACCGCCGAAGCCCCAAGCCCCGCAGAAGTAGTCCTCGGTGCCGGTGCCGCAGATGGTGGGATACTCGTCGTCGCCGTCTATGAAGAACTTGATCTCACCCTCACCCCACCAGCCGTTGGACAGTTGGGCCCAGGCGAGGAAGGTGCCGACGTAGTGGCCCTGACCCTTGACGCCTTCGAGGAGGACGTGCTCCGGGACCTCGCGGGAGGTCAGACTGCGCCGCCACTGCGCGTGGAAATAGGCGGCGCTCTCCGGCACCTCGGTGAGCGCATAGGTGATCTGGTAAAAGAAGCCGCGGATCGGGTCCTCGTGCTGGTTCTCGATGGTGATGCGGGCGTTCGTGCGGAGGGGCATGGGCCAGTAGCTGTTGAAGCCGCCGACGGGGTTGACCGCGATGGGTAGGGAATTGACGTTGTAGCGCAGGGCGTGTCCGTTGCAGAAGAAGTCGCCCAGCGGCACCTCGATCGACGGCGTTTCCTCGCCGTCCCAGTAGAAACGCAGGATCGTGTCGCGATAGGCCTTGGGATCGACCGTGATCCAGATATGCTGGATCACACCGGGGCCCTGAATGTCGGCGAGGCACGTCGTTGAGTTCGGCTCCAGCGTGATACAGGGACGCACCTTCCACCCCTTGCCCAGCATCGAGGCCGCGTTGAACTCGCCCGGCACCTCCTTGGCGCCGTTCGCGCGCTCGCCCGTGGGATTCTCGGCGGAGATCGAACGCGTCTCGGCGTCGGTGAGAAGGGGCAGGCTGCCCAGACCGAAATTGAGTTGATTGAAGACGCTCATCTGTGATCCTCCTTGTGCGCGGTATGACATAGTCGGACGGACAGCGCTGCTGCGCCGCTTATCCCGGATGCCCCTATCATAGTGCCCTGAGATCATTGCACAAGGCGGGCCGCGCATGATCCACGAAACTCCAACTCAATTCAACCTGTAATCCGTTGACCTGTTCATGTTTCCGTGGTACGATGGTCAGCGAACGGACAAGTGAATAGGATTGAGCGCCGAATGCGCGTGCGATGCTCAGGCACCGTGCGGCAGCGGGGAACCCGGGAACGGGGCGAATCGATCGGATCGCGGCGATGGCTGCGACGACGTAGGGCGAGCTTCTTCCGCCCGAGCCCGACAGCTAACCTCGTAGGCGTGGAGGAAGGTCACCTGGTGGTATGAGCAGCCGGTTACGATGCTCGCAAGGTGCCCTTCTTTTTTTCTAGGGTAGCAAAATCAAATAGAGAGCAGCTCCTCCAGTCCTGCCAGATACGCTTCAGGATCGCGGCGGAACCGCCGTTGCAGCACCCGGCTGTAGCGACGCTTGACAAGCTCCTTGCGGAGCGCCTGCCATG
>JAXGUU010000006.1:0-32571 GCA_040774145.1 Anaerolineae bacterium | reverse complement strand
TGGCAGAGCTGCGCAGCTTTGAGGATTTCCCAAAGGCCGCGGCGTGGCGCGCCGATGTGCGCCGGCGGCTGCTGGAGGGCGAGGACAACGCTTAGCCGGATATGCTCGAAGCGCCGGAGGATCTCCAACTCGACCTGATCGCCATCTGCCTGCAGGAAGCCTACGACCTGAGGGTCGCTCAGATTACGTTCTTGCCGCTTGGTGCGGACGTCAACACGGCTGTCTATCGCGTCGACACGAACGATGGACAGCCGGTCTTTCTGAAGGCACGTACAGGCGCTTTCGACGAGATCTCTGTGGTCTTGCCTCGCTTCCTCAGTGATCAGGGAATCAAACAGATCATCCCTCCCTTGAGGACGCTCGCTGAGCGGCTCTGGGCCGATCTGGCAGCTTACAGGCTGGTGCTCTATCCGTTTGTCGCGGGGCGCAACGGCTATGAGGCCAAGTTGTCGACTCACCACTGGGACGAGTTCGGTAGGGCCCTCAGATGTGTTCACGAGATCAGAGTGCCGGATGCTCTGGCGAGGGGCATCCGGCAGGAGACCTACACGTCCAAGTATCGGGAGTTGGTGAGGCAATTCCAGGAGCGTGCCGAAGTTGATGTCTTTGATGACCCTGTTGCCGCTGAGTTGGCTGCGTTTCTCAAAGCGAAGCGAAGCGAGATCGACGACCTTGTCGACCGAGCAGAACGCCTCGCGGCGATGCTGAGAGCTCAGCCGCCCCAGCCTACGCTCTGTCACTCGGATGTTCACGCGGGCAATCTCCTGATCGCTGATGATGGGGCGCTCTACATCGTCGACTGGGATGAGCCTATCTTGGCCCCGAGGGAACGCGACTTGATGTATATCGGCGGGGCCCTGTTGGCGTCGGGACTCACCCCGGAAGAAGAGGAAACCCTCTTCTATGATGCGTATGGACCGGTGGAGATCCATCCCGTAGCGTTGGCCTACTATCGCTACGAGCGGATCGTGCAGGATATCGCCGCCTTCTGTGAACAGCTGCTCTTGACCGACGCAGGTGGCAAGGATCGTGCGCAGTCTTTGCAGTACCTGACGTCGAATTTCCTACCTGGCAGTACGATGGATATGGCCTATCGATCTGACACCATGCTATGATCTGCCTTCTTGCCGGCTCGCCTGAATGCCGGTGGTCGCACTCATCTCTCGTCGGAACTCTGCGCCGGCAGGGTTCCGACGAGATTGACCGAGATCAGGGTCAGGTTCAGATCACGGATGCGCTCGAGCAGCCCGTGCAGCGCTGCCTGGTCAGGGAGCAGGCCCGAGAGCAATGTCTCGTCCCCATCCAGATGTACCAATCTGAGGCCTGCAAACCACTCTGACCAGCGTTGATCCAGACACTCTCTGACCCTGATCTCATAATGTTGCGGCATAGTGGTCCTCCGCAGGCGCGCTTGCAGCAAATCGGCAAAGAGGTGGTGGTAGCGGTACCAGCGCCGTTTGTCGTCCAGCGGCACCACGAAGAGGTTGCGCCGCTCCAGCTCCTCGAGCATAGCCTGACCGCCCGTGGTGCCGGTCACCGCATCGCAAAGGGGGCCGGTAAGCCGGGTGTGGAAGGAGGTCTTGACCAGAAAGGTCTGGACGTCTTGCGGCTCGCGCGCGAGCACCTCCTCCATCATGAAGTCCATAATAAAGCGATGCGTCCCAGCGAATTCGTGGGGGAAGGCGTCCACATCCTCTCGCCCGCGCAGAGAGAGGGCCGCCATCTGCAGCCCGGCAACCCAGCCCTCCGTGCGTTCCCTGAGCACCGCGATTGAGGTCGCAGCGAGGTTCAGGCCCATCATATCGTTCAAGAACTGGGCCGCCTCGTGCTCGGTGAAGCCGAGATCGGCGCTTCGCAGCTCTACGGTCTGCCCACGTGCTCGCAGGCGGGCGAGCGGGAGTGGGGGATCGGACCGTGTGGCGATCACCAGGTGAAGGACCCTGGGGCTATGCTCGAGCAAGAACGCTACCGTCTCGTGGACCGCTTCGCTGCTGATGAACTGGTAGTCATCCGGTACCATGACAAGGTCGTTCTCAGCGGCGTCCAGGTCATTGATCAGACAGGTCATAACGACCTGGTAGGGCGCCGGAGGCGAGGCTGTCGCTAGGCGCCAAGCCTCGGTTCCGATTGTGGGATCGACTTCCTGCAGGGCAGCGACAAAGTGTCTGAGAAAGCGATCTGCCTGGTTGTCGTCCTTATCCAGAGACAGCTAAGCGGTGGGTGAGCCGCACGCTGCGACGCAGGAGGCTACCAGGGTGGTCTTTCCGTACCCGGCAGGGGCAATGATCAGGGTCAGCGGCCTGCGGAGTCCTTCTGCAACCCGGGCCTGCAGCCGGGGCCGAGGCACCAACCCGGGCCGGGTAAAGGGCACATGCAGCTTCGTGCGGATGAGTGTGTCGGCCTCTTGCATAGCTCTCCCGAGCGCAAGCTGCGCGAGAATGAGATCAGCAACGTGTCGTGGATCCGTGCTTATCTTGCGCCTGGGTTGAGGATATGTCTATCCCATGCTGGACATGAAGTCAGGGTTGCGTACCGTTATGATGACCGCGCTTTGCCTCCTCTCGACTTCGTGTAGACTTGCACGTCATGGAACAGGGCAAGATCGCGATCCCCTCCGCGCTGAGATCCTCTTTGCTCAGCGGCGTCACGCGCGCGTTACCCATTGTGATGGGTTATGTGCCGATCGGCTTCGCCTATGGCGTGCTGGCGACGCAGGCAGGGCTCTCGATATTCAATACCGTGGCGATGTCGGTGGTGGTCTACGCAGGCTCCGCGCAGCTGATCGGGGCCGGTCTGTTCGCTGCCGGAGCGCCGGCGCTCTCGATCGTCGCCACGACCTTCGTGGTCAACCTGCGCCATCTGCTCTTCTCCGCGGCGCTCTCACCCTACCTCAGGGGATGGGGCGCCGGTGAGCTGGCGGCCTTTGCCTACGAGCTGACCGACGAGACCTTCGCCGTGCACAGCGCGCAGTTTCCGAGCGGGCTCCCGTCGAAGGCCGAGGTTTTCGCATTGAATGCCACGGCTCAGTTGTCGTGGCTGATCGGTGGCTGGTTGGGTGCGGTCGTCGGGGGGCTGATGGCCGATGTGAGGCCCTTGGCGCTCGATTACACCCTGCCGGCGATGTTCATCGCCCTGCTGGTGATCCAGATCAGGGTCCCGCGTGAGATCGTGATCGCTGTGCTGACAGGCTTGCTGGCGGTCCTGCTGACTCTATTGGGCGTAGGGCGCTGGAGCGTGATCCTCGCGACCGTCGCCGGGGCCACGCTGGGCGTGATCCTTGAACGGCTGACCGGGGGACGGCTAGAGGAGGTAGCGTGATCGATCAGCGGGCGGTGTTCCTCACGCTAGTGGCCATGGGCGTGGTCACCTACGTGCCGCGCGTGCTGCCGCTATGGCTCTTTGCCTCGCGTTCGCTACCGCCCGTTGTCGTGGCATGGCTGCGCTACGTGCCGGTCGCCGTGCTGGCGGCGATGCTGTTGCCGTCGCTGCTGCTTCCCGAGGGACATGTGGACCTTGGATGGGATAACCTCTATCTCTGGGCCTCGATCCCGACCTTCATCGTCGCTTGGCGGACAAGGAGCCTCTTCGGCGCCGTCGTAACCGGTATGGCCCTCGTCGCTGGCGCGCGGTGGCTATTTGGTATACCATAGAGGGCGTTCGAACAAGGAGGTGACGTGGCGATGAAACCCTTTGCCTATGAGGCGCCGACCTCGGTCGATGCTGTTGTCACGCTGCTCGTCGACCGGGGTGACCGCGCGCGTCCGCTAGCGGGAGGGACGGATATCCTAGTGCAGTTGCGCCAGGGTCGTTTCGATCTTGACCTGCTGGTGGACTTGAAGCGCATCCCAGAGCTTCGTCGGGTGACCTATGATGCCGGTGTGGGCCTGACGTTGGGCGCAGCCGTGACCTGCGCTGAGCTCGCGGAACACGCCGAGGTGCGCGAGCACTATCCGGGATTGCTCGATGCCGCGACCATCATCGGCGGAACCGCTATTCAGCAACGTGCGACGCTGGGCGGCAACCTCTGCAATGCCGCCCCCAGCGGGGATGGGATTGCGGCGATGATCGCGATGGGGGCCGAGGCTGTGGTCGCAGGACCTGGCGGGCGACGCCGGGTGCCGGTGGCTATGTTCTGCACGGCGCCGGGCATGACGCTGCTCGGTAGGGGCGAGATCGTCGTCGCTCTGGTCCTGCCCCCGCCCTTGCCGCACGCCGGTGCTGCCTACGTGCGGATGATCCCGCGGGGAGAGATGGATATTGCGGTCGCCGGAGCGGGTGCCTGGCTGAGACTGATCGAGGGCGGTGCTGCTGTTGCCGATGCACGTATCGCGTTGGCTGCTGTTGCGCCGACGCCGCTCCTTGCCGCCGAAGCCGGTGCGGTCCTGATCGGTGCAGCGCCAACCGATGAGGCGTTTGCGCGCGCTGCTGCGGTGGCGATGGAGGTCGCCCACCCGATCGACGACACGCGCGGTACCGCCGCCCAGCGCCGTCATCTCGTGGGCGTCCTGGTGGGGCGCTCGCTGCGCAAGGCAGCGGCGCGGGCCAAGGGGGCAGACGAGCGATGACCTCGATAAACCGCAAGACGCTGGTCTCGGCGACGATCAATGGTGAGCCGGTTGAGTTTCTCTGCGAGCCTCATCAGAGCCTTTTGAGCTGTCTGCGCGATGTCCTGGGGCTGACTGGGGCCAAAGAGGGCTGTAACGATGGGAACTGCGGGGCGTGCAGCGTCCTACTTGACGGACGACTGGTCAACTCGTGTCTCGTCCTGGGTGTCGAGCTTGAGGGGCGCGAGGTCACGACGGTCGAGGGGCTGGCGGATTGGCAAGGGCTCCATCCGCTACAGAAGGCCTTCATCGCCGAGGACGCCTTACAGTGCGGCTATTGCACGCCGGGGATGCTGATGGCGGGCAAGGCGCTGTTGGACCGCAACCCTGACCCGACCGAGGCGCAGATACGTGGTTGGCTTGCCGGCAATCTCTGTCGATGCACCGGCTATGACAAGATTGTGCGGGCCGTGCAACGCGCTGCGCGCGAGATGCGGGAGGTGGGGCCATGAGCGACAAGCTGACACCGGCAGCAGCCCAGGAGCTCTCCGTCGTGGGGACACGTGCGGTGCGGATGGATGCAGCGGAGAAGGTGACCGGACGCGCTCGTTTCGCGACCGATGTGCAGCTGCCCGGTATGCTGGTCGGGCGCGTGCTGCGCAGCCCGCACGCTCACGCCCGCATTCTCTCATTGGATACCCGGCGCGCCGAGGCGCTTGCCGGCGTCTTCGCTGTGGTTACGGCAGCGGATCTGCCGCCGTTCGATGCCGAGGACCCTGCGGCGCTTGACAGACAATACGCCCGCGACCGCGTCCTGGCGAGCGACAAGGTCCTTTACGTCGGACAGCCGATCGCGGCGGTGGCGGCGCGCACTGCCACTATCGCCGAAGCGGCATTGGCGCTGATCGATGTGACCTTCGAGGTGCTTCCGGCTGTCGTGGACGTTCTTGAGAGCATGCAGCCCGGCGCTCCGATCCTGCACGATCACCTGCGGACACGCTCTCTTGCCGGGACGGGAGATGCGCCGACCAACGTGGCGTCCACCTTCCGCCAGGTGAAGGGCGACCCCGATGCCGGTTTTGCCGCGGCGGACGTGATCGTTGAGCGTGAGTTCCGCACGCGGACGGTGCACCAGGGTTACCTCGAGCCCCACGCTTCGACGGCGGTGTGGGATGACCACGGTCACCTCACCATCTACGCGACGACGCAGGGCTCCTTCGCCGTCCGCGATCACGTGACAGCGCTCCTGGATCTGCCGATGTCTCAGGTGCGGGTCATCCCGATGGAGGTGGGTGGGGCCTTCGGCGGCAAGAACAGCAGCTTCATCGACACGGTCGCAGCGCTGCTGGCGCGCAAGGCGCGACGCCCGGTCAAGGTTGTGATGTCGCGCTACGAGACGTTTGTCGGCACGGGACCCTCACCGGGTACGGCGATCCGCGTCAAGATGGGCGCCACGCGAGAGGGGAAGATCACCGCTGCCGCAGCGACCCTCGCCTATGAGGCGGGGGCCTACCCGGGCTCGCCGGTGGGCTCAGGGGCGCACGTGATGTTGGGCCCCTACGACATCCCCCATGGAATGATCGAGGGCTATGACGTGGTGGTCAACAAACCCAAGGTCGACTCCTATCGCGCGCCGGGTGCTACGCCGGCATGCTTCGCGGTGGAGGCGGTCATCAACGAGCTGGCGGACGCGTTGGGCCTCGATGCCCTGGTCTTTCGTCTTCGCAACAGTGCACGCAATGGCGCCGAGACCATCGACGGCTCGGTTCACCGGAACATCGGTGCTATCGAGGTCCTCGAGGCCGCCCAGGCCCATCCGCATCTGACCGCGCCGTTGGGCGGTCCGAACCGTGGACGCGGCGTCGCGCATGCCTTCTGGGGGAACTGGGGCGCGCGTTCGAGCGTCACCCTCACCGTCAACCCCGACGGCACGGTCGCGCTGGTTACCGCCTCGGTGGACATCACCGGGACCCGCACCAGCACGGCGATGCAGGCTGCTGAGGTGCTGGGCCTGCCGTTGGATAGGATCAGGGCCACCGTGGGAGACACCGACGCTATCGGCTATGCCGACGTGAGCGCCGGCAGCCGCACGACCGTTGCCACAGGACACGCTGCTGTGAAGGCGGCCCACGACGTGATCGACCAGATGCGGGCCCGCGCCGCAGAGATATGGGAGGTCGATGTGGCGGAGGTCGCCTTCGCCGAGGCCACGTTCCGTTGCGGCGAGCGATCCTTGAGCTTCGCCGAGCTGGCGGGGTTGTTGCCGGAGACGGGTAACACCGTGACCGGCGTGGGCAACGTCGACGTCCAGGATTGGGGGTCATCGTTCGGTACCCACATCGTCGACGTGGAGGTCGACCCCGAGACCGGCAAGGTCACGCTTCTGCGCTATACGGTCGTGCAGGACGTCGGCAGAGCCATCAACCCCGTTCAGGTCGAGGGACAGCTACAGGGGGGCGCGGCTCAGGGCATCGGTTGGGCCCTCTTCGAGGGGTATGATGTGGATGCGCAGGGACAGATGCGTAACCCGAACCTTCTTGATTACAAGCTGCCCACGACACTTGACGTCCCGTCCATCGCGACCGTCCTCGTCGAGGTGCCCTATCCCGGACATCCTTTCGGCGCACGGGGCGTGGGGGAGGTGCCGATCATGCCGCCGCCCGCCGCGATCGCTGAGGCGATCTACCAAGCTGTCGGCGCCCGTGTTTACGAGCTGCCGATGACGCCCGCTCGCGTCCTGGAGGCGCTGGGAAGGATCTGATGACGGGTGACGAGTGGAGGGTGATCGGAGGCGTGTGGCAACCGTCGTTATCCCACTGTTGATGCGCGACCTGACGCAGGGCGAGGCTCGCGTCGAGGCACCGGGTCGGACGGTGCGCGACGTCATTGAGGCCCTGGATGAGCGCTATCCGGGGGTTCAGGCGCGACTCTGCGATGGCGATGCGCTGGCGGGGACGCTGGCGGTGGTGATCGACGGCAAGCTCTCGCGGCGGGGTTTCTTTCAGCGTGTTGTCGACGAGAGCGAGATCCGATTTGTGCCCGCTATCGAGGGCGGGTAGTGGGGCAGCCGGTGGGATGACACGAGGGTTGGAGACCCGTTCTTGACTGAGGAGGGCGCGGCACTCCAGGAATCCACGATAAGGAGGCAAGTTGATGGTGACGTCTGCATCTCATACCCATACTGACCTGTACTTGGATCCCGACCAGCCGGTCGAGGTGCGTGTGCGCGACCTGGTGTCGCGGATGACGCTGGAGGAGAAGATCTCGCAGATGGTGCACGAGGCACCGGCGATCCGGCGATTGGGCATCCCCGCGTACAACTGGTGGAATGAGTGTCTCCATGGGGTGGGCCGTGCCGGCATTGCCACGGTCTTCCCGCAGGCGATCGGGATGGCGGCGACCTGGGATACGGAGCTGATGCACCGTACGGCGGTCGCGATCTCCGATGAGGCCCGCGCCAAACACCACGATGCGATGAATGAGCACGGAGATGTCGAGTGGTACTATGGGCTGACCTTCTGGACGCCCAATATCAACATCTTCCGCGATCCGCGCTGGGGGCGCGGGCAGGAGACCTACGGTGAGTGCCCTTACCTGACAGCGCGCATGGGTGTTGCCTTTGTCAAGGGGCTGCAGGGCGACGACCCGACCTACCTCAAAACGATCGCCACGCCCAAGCACTACGCCGTGCACAGCGGTCCGGAGCACGAGCGGCACCACTTCAACGCGGTGGCGGACGAGCGCGATCTCCGCGAGACCTATCTCCCCGCTTTCGAGGTAACCGTGCGCGAGGCGGGTGCCTACTCGGTGATGGGTGCCTACAACCGCACCAACGGGGAACCCTGCTGCGCGAGCCCGACGCTGCTGCAGAAGACCCTGCGCGAGGCGTGGGGCTTTGAGGGGTACGTCGTCTCGGACTGCGGGGCCATCCGTGATATCTATGCCCACCATCAGGTCGTCGACACGCCGGAGGAGGCGGCAGCGATGGCGGTCAAGAACGGCTGCGAACTCAACTGCGGTGAGGTCTATCGCGCCCTGTTGGTCGCCGTTGAGAAGGGGCTGATCGACGAGGAGACCATCGATCTCGCCGTGTCGCGGCTCTTCACCGCGCGCTTCCGCCTGGGCATGTTTGATCCGCCCGAGCGCGTGCCCTATGCGGCGATTCCCATTGAGGTCAACGATTCGGAGGAGCACCGGGCGCTGGCCCTCAAGATGGCGCAGGCCTCGATCGTACTGCTCAAGAACGCCGATGACGCCTTGCCGCTGCCGCGGAACCTGAAGAAGATCGCCGTCGTGGGGCCGAACGCGGATGATCCCATCGTGCTGCTGGGCAATTACAACGGCTTCCCCTCTTCCTCGGTGACACCCCTGGAGGGCATCCGGCGCAAGGTGGGTGACGCAGTCGAGGTTGCCTACGCCAAAGGCTGCGAGATCCGCAGCGCGGATCGCTCCGGCTTCGAGGAGGCGGTCGCCATCGCGAAGGACGCTGATGTGATCGTCGCCGTCGTCGGCATCTCTCAATTGATCGAGGGCGAGGAGGGCCAACAGGAGGGCGTTGAGGGGGGCGAACACAGTCGAGGCGATCGTGAGGACATCGCGCTGCCCGGTGTGCAGGAGGAGCTGCTCAAGGCGCTGCACGAGACGGGCAAGCCGCTGGTCGTCGTGCTGATGAACGGCAGCGCGGTGGCGGTCAACTGGGCCGACGAGCACGCTCAGGCTGTGGTGGAGCTCTGGTACCCAGGCGAGGAAGGGGGCACGTCGTTGGCTGATGTGCTCTTCGGGGACTACAACCCCGCCGGGCGGCTGCCCGTGACCTTCTACCGCTCGGTCGACGATCTACCGCCCTTCCGCGATTACGCGATGGAGGGCCACACCTACCGCTACTTCCGCGGTGTGCCGCTCTATCCCTTCGGTCACGGGTTGAGTTACACGACCTTTGCCTACAGCCCGCCCGTCCTGAACGATGTGGTCATCGGGCCCGGCACAGAGCTCACGGTCAGCGTGGAGGTGGAGAACACCGGTGATCGCGCCGGGGATGAGGTGGTCCAGCTCTACCTCAAGGATCAGGTGGCCTCGGTGCCCGTGCCCGTCCAGCAGCTGGTGGGCTTCCGCCGCATCCATCTGGCGCCCGGTGAGACGCAGCAGGTCAGCTTCACCGTGACGCCCAAGCAGATGAGTCTCATCCTCGATGACGGACGCCGCGTGATCGAGCCGGGGGCTTTCCATCTCTTCGTCGGTGGGGGGCAGCCGGGGACCGGCGCTGCGGGCAGCTTCGCCACCTTCGAGGTTGAGGCGGATCAGCCTTGGGAGTTGCCGTCGGATTAATGATAGCTCTGGTGTGCGTAGTTGGAGGGCGACGCCGTGGGCTCGCCCTCCCCGGTAACAGCCATGGACGGGAGCCGTTTGACATCGTGCTCGGGTATGCTTAAATAGGGGTATCGATGGTCACCCGCCAAGCCCTCGATGTTTCGTGGTGTGCGATATGGTAACGTTGTCATCCTTGGCGGTAGCGTCATGATTCACCCGATATGTGGAGCACGGTCACTCACCAAGTTCTGTCATAGATACCAAGAGGAGCGTAACAGATATGAAAGTAAACGAACCTACAAATCGGCTGATCGGTGATATGCCCAAGATCGGTATCCGCCCGACCATTGATGGGCGTCGGCGGGGTGTCAGGGAGTCGCTTGAGGAGCAGACGATGAGCATGGCTCAGAACGTCGCCCGCTTCTTGAGCGAGAACCTGCGCCACGCCAACGGCCTGCCTGTTGAGTGCGTGATCGCGGATCGCTGTATTGGCGGGGTCGCCGAAGCAGCGTTGGCAGCGGAGAAGTTCCGTAAGGAGAATGTCGGGGTCTCCTTGACGGTGACTCCCTGTTGGTGCTATGGGTCCGAGACGATGGATATGGATCCGCTCGTCCCCAAGGCCATCTGGGGCTTCAACGGCACCGAGCGTCCGGGCGCCGTCTACTTGGCGGCGGTGAGCGCGGCTCACACGCAGAAGGGGCTGCCGGCGTTCACCATCTACGGTCGCGACGTGCAGGACGCGGGCGACAGCTCGATCCCCGCCGATGTGCAGGAGAAGCTGCTCCGCTTCGCCCGCGCCGGTCTGGCAACGGCACGGATGCGTGGCAAGTCCTACGTCTCGATGGGGAGCGTGTCGATGGGTATCGCGGGCTCAATCGTCGATCCTGCGCTCGTCGAGCGCTATCTGGGGATGCGCGCCGAGTTCGTTGATATGAGCGAGTTCGTGCGACGCTTCGAGGAAGAGATCTACGATCCGGTGGAGTTCGACCTCGCCTGGTCGTGGGTGAAGGAGAACTGCCGTGAGGGCGTCGACCGCAACGCGCCCGAGAACCAGCGTTCACGGGAGCAGAAGGAGCAGGACTGGGCGCTCTCGATCAAGATGGCGCTCATCGCTCGTGATCTCATGATCGGGAACCCCCGCTTGACCGAGCTGGGTTATGAGGAAGAAGCGATGGGACACAATGCCATCGCAGGCGGTTTCCAGGGTCAACGCCAGTGGACCGACCACTTTCCCAACGGTGACTTCATGGAGGCCATCCTCAACTCGACCTTCGACTGGAACGGCATCCGCCAGCCCTACATCGTGGCGACGGAGAACGATGCGCTCAACGGTATCTCCATGCTCTTCGGTCACCTGTTGACCGGGCGCGCCCAGATGTTCTCGGACGTGCGCACCTACTGGAGCCCTGAGGCGGTGAAGCGCGTGACCGGCTACGAACTGAGCGGTGACGCCGCCGGCGGCTTCCTCCACTTGATCAACTCCGGCCCGACGGCGCTTGATGCTACCGGTCAGCAGATGATCGACGGCAAGCCGGGGATGAAGCAGTGGTGGGACGTGACGCCTGAGGACGCGGAGGCTTGCTTGCAGGCGACGGAGTGGCATCCGGGCAATGTGGAGTACTTCCGCGGCGGCGGTTACTCGACCCACTTTGTGACGAAGGGCGGTATGCCGGTGACGATGTCGCGGCTCAACCTGGTCGCGGGGCAGGGCCCTGTGCTGCAGATTGCGGAGGGCTCGGTTGTTGAGCTGCCCGATGATGTGCACAAGCGGCTCGATATGCGCACCGACCCGACCTGGCCCACCACCTGGTTCGTCCCGCGGACGACGGGCGAAGGGCCCTTCCGCGATGTCTATTCGGTGATGAACGCCTGGGGCGCCAACCACGGTGCCATCAGCTACGGTCACATCGGCGCCGACCTCATCGCGTTGGCTGCCATGCTGCGCATCCCGGTCTACATGCACAATGTGCCCGACGAGCAGGTCTTCCGTCCGAGCGCCTGGACGACCTTCGGTGCGCAGGATCCGATCGGAGCGGACTTCCGCGCCTGCGCCAACTTCGGCCCGATCTACGGCTGATCGCGAACGGGGCCTGTGGCCCCAATCGCACGTAATGACGCGCCCGCTGGTGTTGGGACCATCGGGCGCGTTCTATGGACGGTCACGACACTGACTCCGATTGACAGCCATCGGTGCGCTGCTATCATCAGCTCAGTTCCCTTAACCAAAGCAGGGAAGCCGATGCTCAAACCGTCGAGTGTTCTTGTCGTTGATGATGACGCCGTACTGCGTGAGGTCGCGCTCCGCGTCCTGCGCAACGCAGCCGATCAGCTCCTCGAGGCCGCGACGGGGCGTGAAGCGCTGGACCTCGTCAGGCGCTATCGGCCTGCGGTGATCCTCCTCGATGTGGTCCTGCCGGATATAGATGGGGTGGAGGTCTGTCGCCGCATCAAGGCGGACCCCGAGCTGGCGGGCACCTTCGTCCTGATGATCTCCGGGTTGCGGACGGGCTCGGAGACGCAGGCTGAGGCCCTCGAGGCCGGAGCTAACGGCTACGTGACACGACCTATCTCCAATCGCGAACTGCTCGCGCGTGTCGAGAACGCGCTGCAGTTGCAGCGCACACTGGAGGAGCTGCGGGAGACACAGGAGTACCTGCGACGGATCATCGAGACCTCACCCGTGCCCATCTCTCTGATTGACTTGGAGGGTCGGGTCCAGCTATGGAACCAGGCGGCTGCACGTCTCTTCGGTTGGGCCGCCGATGAGGTTGTGGGTCGACCCATGCCCATCGTTCAGGCTGAGAACCAGGAGGAGTTTGACCGCCTGCGGGCGCGGGTTGCGCGGGGCGAGACACTGCAGAACATAGCGCTGCGGCGCCGCACGAAAGGCGACAAGCCGGTCGACCTGTCGCTCTCGGCAAGCCCTGTCCACGATGCCGGGGGCGAGATCGTGGGCATTATGGCGGCGTTGCTCGATGTGAGTGAGCTCAACTCGCTGACGGAGGCGCTGCGTCACGAGCGGGATCTGCTCTCCGGTATTATGGAGGTCAACCCGGCAGGCGTCACCGTGGTCGATGCTACCGGCGACCTCGTCTTTGCCAACCCTGCTGCGGAGCGTGTGTTGGGCTTGAATCGAACCGAGATCACGTCACGGCGCTATGATGATCCTGCCTGGCGGATCACGGCCTACAACGGTACGCCTATGCCCGTGGAGGACTTGCCCTTCAGCCGGGTGATGGCGACCCGGCGACCGGTTCACGACGTGCACCACGCGATCGAGTGGCCCGATGGCACTCGGAAGCTGCTGTCGATCAGCGGCGCGCCGCTCTTCGGCGTCGAGGGTCAGATCGAGCGTGTGGTTCTGACCGTGACCGATGACACCGCGCATATCCGCCAAGATGAACACGTCCTGCAGCTCAACGATGTGTTGCGCGCGATACGTGATGTCAATCAGCTCCTGGTGCGCGAGAAGGACCCGGACCGACTGATCGCCGAGTGCTGCCGCATTCTGGTCGCTTCGCAGGTCTACGACAACGCCTGGATCACGACGGTAGGATCGGACGGAGCGCCGCAGCGAACGGCTTATGCAGGTGAAGGACTTCGGGACGAGGTGTTGACCCACGCACCCTCGGCTGATGCTCTCTTGCGTTGTGTCGAGACGACCTTTGCCGCGCCGAAGACCTGCGTCGGAGCCGAGTGTTCGCAGACGGGCGAGGATTGCCCCCTCCGCAAGGCGGCGGGGGATAGCGTGCCGATGGCAGCGGCCCTCCGACATCAGATGGCGCAGTACGGTGTGTTGAGTGTTGGTGTAAATCCTGCATTCGCAGCCGATCCCGAGTCGATGGACCTCCTCGAGGAGATCGCCGGCGATATTGCCTTGGCGCTGCACAACATCGAGACCGAAGCCGCGTTCGCTGATCAGGTCCAATCTCAGCGGGCGTTCGAGCTGCGGCTGGAGACCCTCGTGGCGGTGACGAACGAGTTAGCGCTGACCCGGTCCGTCGATGCGCTGTGCCGTCGGGCCGTGGAGTTGGCTGTCGAGCGTCTGGGGTTCGAGCGTATCGGGATTTGGCTCTCTGATGAACAGGATCCGACCCGCCAGCGCGGCACGTTCGGCATCGACGAGGAGGGTAACCTCCGGGACGAACGCGGGAAGACCGTACCTGTTGATGCCTGGCTGCAAGACTGGATCGACCGCGCAAAACCGGAGGTCGAGTACGCGCAGGCGATCGAGCTGTATGACGAGCGGCGCGCACAGGTGGGGACAGGGACGTTGGCCCGTGCGATGCTCTGGCACGGTGACGCCTTCGCGGGTACGGTGAGCATTGATAACTTGCTCAGTGGCGCACCGATTACCGAGCACGATCGACACGTGCTGCGACTCTTTGCGGCGACCTTGAGCAACCTCCTTGTGAGGACGAAGACGGAGGTCGTGCTCCAGGAACGCGAGCAGTTCTACCGTACAGTCTTTGAGACGACGGGCAGTGCGATGATGGTCCTTGAGGACGATATGACGTTGCTCACCGTCAACGAGGAGGCCGAGCGGCTGTTGGGTTACTCGCGCCAAGCGTTGGAGAATGGCCTGACGTTCGACGCCTTTGTGGTCGATGAGGACCGCGACCTGGTCGTCTCGCGGCACCACCAGCGGCGCCGTGAACCTGCAAGGGTGCCCAGTCAATATGAGTTTCGCATCCGCGATCGCGCCGGCACCATCAAGGACGTGGCGGTCACCGTCGGATTGATCCCCGGTACTCGCCGCAGTGTGGTCTCGGTGCTCGATGTGACCGCGCAGAAGGTGGCTGTTGCGGCTATGCAACGCCACGCTGCGCTACAAAGTGCCATCGGGCAAATTGCGATGCACACTGTGGAGGCGCCTGACCTGGAGACGCTCACGCAGAAGGTGCTGGAAGAGACGTTGACGATGATGGGGCTTGACCATGGGAGCTGTTGGTGCGGCGACCTGCAAACTCATCACGGCATGGATCCGGGCGTGATCCGTGCGTTCATCGCACAGCTGCCTGCCCCCGAGGAAGGCGCCATGCTCACGTTCGTGGACGACGACCTTCGCGCCTCAGGGCCGTCTGCTCAGCCCACCTCCATACTGCAGACGCAAGGTCTCGATGCCGTAGCGGTCGTGGTCAATCAGCGATCCGGAGCCCCTGAAGAGGTCACCGGTATCCTTGTCGCCGGCCCTGCTCCTCGATCCTGGAACGAGGAGGAGCTGCGACTGCTGGAGGCGGTAGGCTGGCAGCTTAGTGGCGCGGCAGCCCGCCTCGGCCTATTGGCACAGGCTGCTCGACAGGCTCGCCGTCTACAGCACGTGATCGACACTGTGCCTGAAGGGGTGTTGCTGTTGGCAGCCGACAGCAGGGTGCTCTTGGCCAACCCGCTGGCGCGCTCGGAGTTGGACTTCCTGTCGGGTGCCGGGGTCGGTGATCAGATCACGCAGCTGGGTGATCGGCCTGTGGACGAGATCCTCTCCCCGCCGCCCTCGGGTAGCTGGCACGAGATCGCCTACGGCGGTCGCAACTTTGAGGTGGTCGCCGAGCCCTTGAGTGAGCTCCATGATCTTGACGGTTGGGTCCTCGTTCTGCGCGATGTCACCGATGAGCGGACCATGGCGCGCCAGCTGGCGCAGCAGGAGCGCCTGGCTTCGGTGGGTCATCTGGCGGCAGGAATCGCCCACGACTTCAATAACATCCTAGCGGTGATCATCCTCTACGCCGAGATGGCTTCGCGGCGACTGAGCCAGGTCCCCGAGGTGCAGCGACATCTGAAGGTGGTGCAGGAGCAGGCCCACCGTGCCAGTGACCTGATCCAGCAGATACTGGACTTCAGCCGACGTGCCGCGCTCGAACGCCGGCCGATGGATCTAGTGCCCTTCCTCAAGGAGCAGATCAAGCTGCTGGAGCGCACCTTGCCGGAGAGTATCGCAATCGAGCTGGTCCATGACGGGGGTCGCCTACGCATCGATGCCGATCCGACCCGCATCCAACAGGTGCTGATGAACCTTGCGACGAATGCGCGTGATGCGATGCCCCAAGGGGGTGCGATTCGTATCTCACTTCACGAGCTCACCTTCGACGACGATGCCGCAGCACCGCTGCCGGGCATGCTTCCGGGACCTTGGGTCCGGTTGACGTTCAGCGATACCGGCGAAGGGATGTCTCCGGAGGCACTCGATAACGCCTTCGAACCTTTCTTCACGACCAAGGCGACCGGAACGGGACTGGGTCTTGCCCAGATCTACGGCATTGTAAAACAGCACGGCGGCGAGGTGGATATCGCGAGCCGCGCCGGCGAGGGGACGGCGGTGTCGCTTTACTTCCCTGCTTTGGTGGAGAAAGACGACGGTGCAGCGGCAGAAGCGTTCTCTGACGTGCTCTCCGCCGGTGCCGGACAGCGGATCCTGGTCGTCGAGGACAATGCGCAGACGCGTGCTGCGTTAGTGGCGGCGCTGACCTCGCTGGATTACGTCATCGTGGAGGCCGGACACGGGGGCGAGGCCCTGGAGGTGTTGGCCGAGCAGGGTGATGACATTGACCTGATCATCAGCGATGCCATCATGCCGGTGATGGGGATCGGTCGGCTGCTCGAGGCCTTGGTCGAGCGTGGCTACACACAACCGGTGATCGTCGTCAGTGGGTATCTGGAGCCGGAGGAAAAGGCACAGCTCCACGAAGGAGGCCAGCTCTTCGCCTGGTTGACCAAGCCCGTGCGGCTGCAGGAGCTCGCCGCAGTGACCGCGCTGGCGCTCAATGCCCGCTGAGGACGAGCGACGCTCGCAAAGTCACGGGTGCCGGGCTCAGCCTGACATAAGCCAATGAATCGCCACCTGATCCTCGAGTTGTCTGAACTCAGGATCACCCGTCATCAGGGGGGCGTTTTCTCGCATCGCCAAGGCGGCTGCGAAAGCATCGGCATAGGCTAGTGGATGGTTGGCCTTGATGGTTGCTGCCGCAAGGGTTAGGCCCCGATCTACATCGACAAAGCTCACGGCTGAGGCCTCCAAAAGCCCCAGAACTTGTGGTACGTTCCCGGCGCCCCGCCTTCGTTCGATCGTGTAAAGCACTTCCCTGACATTGACCCACGTGATCAGGACACGACTCTTTCCCTGTTGAGCTGCTTCGCTCTGCTTGACAACGTCCTCCGCTCCCGGCTCGCCCTGGAGCAAGGCCGGCACGGCGTAGCTGTCCGGGACCCAAGTTTCAAGCATGATCTTCGTCCTCGCGCGCCCTATCTCCGGCTCGCCGCTGCGGTGGCACAAGAGGGTGTCGAGGCGCAGTTTCTGCGTTGGGCAGCTCTCGACGCGGAGGCGGCGCCCGGTGACAGGCCGGCGGGGTTCCTCGCCTTCTGCGGCGTGATGGGGCTCGGCTATCTGGCAGCACGCGGTGGGACGCAGCACTTCAGGCTGCTCCGTGAGCGGGCGTCCGATCCACGCTGGCGCATCCGTGAAGCGGTTGCGATAGGACTGCAGGCCTACGGGGAGGCTGATCCCGAGGGATTGTTGTCCTTGATGACAGCTTGGAGCCACGGTACGTTGCTGGAGCGTCGCCGTGGCGGCGCATCCTGAGTTGGGCAAGCCGCGGATGGCGCGATGGATCGGTGCGCAGGATGCCGATATCCGCTGGATCATGAAGCAGAACCTCGGCAAGGCCCGGCTGGCGCGGATGGATGCAGCGTGGGTTCAGGCGCAACTCGCGGCCCCGGATGGTAAGTAGGAGAGAGGAGTGAACATGCAACCTCGCATCATCAGTGATTGGTGGCAGGTGGCGGGCGACCCGGACCTCGGCCCCTACACCACGTCGGAGCAGCAGCCGGTGGACTTCGCCGTCTGGCAGGCAGCCGACGGCACATGGCAGCTCTGGTCCTGCATCCGGTACACCGCCTGCGGCGGTCAGACGCGCCTCTTTTACCGTTGGGAGGGCACCGACTTGCCGGCATCCAACTGGACGCCGATGGGCATCGCGATGGAGGCGCGTGCGGACCTCGGCGAGACCCCGGGCGGGCTGCAGGCGCCGCACGTGATCTACGAGGACGGCAGCTATCATATGTTCTACGGCGACTGGCAGCGCATCTGCCTGGCCCGCAGTACGGACGGCAAGTCGTTTGAGCGCGTGCCGGTGCGGGATGGGGAGCCCGCGCTCTTCTCCGGGCCCTATGGCAACAGCCGCGATGCGATGGTGCTCAAGGTCGATGGCACCTACACCTGCTACTACACGGGACACCGGGAGGGTGCGACGACCGCTACCTCGTCGGTACGCTGCCCGTCGCCGCGCCTGAGATCATCCACCACGAGGGGCGGACCTACATCGCTGCCCTGATGCCCTCGCTCAAGGGCATCCGCATCGCCGAACTCGGGTGGGTTGACTGAGCGCCTGACCGAACAGAAATCCGCTGGATGATTCCCAGTTAGGTGGTATGCTTTCGGTATCCTCGGTTCTCGGGTTGGATAGGAATGCGCTGGGCACAGCGACGAAGTGGTTGGTTGAGCGAGTGCAGGAACCGCAGCCCGACCTGAATGCCGAGGTTCGAGACCTTGGAATGTGCTTGCGCCGTGGACACCAAGGAAGCAAACTGTCTGATCGTAGTGAAGATTGGGGATCCTATGGCAAACCGACAGATACTGATGGACATACCCGAGAAGGTGCTGCTGGCGGAAAAGAGCGATGCGGTCAGCTTCGCACGTGAGATGCGGGTGCTAGCCGCGGTCAAGTTGTATGAGCTCGGGCGCCTGTCCTCTGGGCGCGCGGCAGAGCTCGCCGATATGTCTCGCGTGGAGTTCCTTCTATCCTTGGGACGGTACAAGGTTTTTCCATTGGAGGCAGAACTGCAGGATCTGGAATCTGCTCATGCGACCCGCCATCAGTAACACGTCTCCTCTGCTCTATCTGTATCGGACGGGCGTCATCGACTGGCTCGAAGTGCTATTCGGGGAGGTTTGGACGCCTGAAGCGGTGAGGATGGAGTTGCGAGTTGGACAGGATAGGGGTTACAAGGTTCCGCAACTCGCCGGCTACACCTGGCTTCGGGTTGTGCAGCCTCAGAGTGTCCCGTCAGAGTGGCTGGCGCTCGACTTGGGCCGTGGGGAGCTTGAGACGATGGCACTGGCGTTGGAGAATCCGCAGAAGATTGTGCTGCTCGATGATCGGCTGGCGCGGGAGATAGCTACGGCGGCTGGCCTAGAGGTGTGGGGAACCCTGCGCGTCTTGCTTGAAGCGAAAGAGAGAGGGCTCACGGATAGCATCGGCGTGCTGGTGGAGCGGCTCGAATCGTCTGGTATGTGGATCTCCAGCGCCATCAAGGACCGTGTATTGCGACTGGCCCAGGAGTGAGACCAAGGCGGAGCGACCGGGCAGCAGAGCGGCGGCGGGCCTCACCCAGCCGCCGCTCTGCTGTAGCTGTGTTACCCTCCCAGCTCCCCGAAGCGCGCCATGATCGCCAGCGCGGGGTCGACGGGCACGTCGGCGCGCTGGACGTTCGCCGGGATCTGCACCGTCGGTGTGGGGCGGATTGCCTTGCCCGCGAACTGCGGCAGCCACTGCGCCTCCGCCGCCAGCATCTCCGTCGCCATCTCACGGATCTCCTTCAGCGTCAGCACCGCCCCCGTGAGCGGGTCCAACGCGCAGGCGTGGACGATGTGCTCGGGATCGCCCGTGAGCGCCGCTTCAACCGTGAGCCGCTGCACGTTGATGTTGGTTATATTGAGCGCCGCGCACTGCGGCGGCAGGTCGCCGACGATCGTCTTGTGTAGCCCGAGGCGGTCGACGTAGATCGGGCCCTCGGCGCAGCAGTCGGCGGGCAGGTTGGTGATCATCCCGCCGTTGATGAGGTTGCCGTTGAGCCTGAAGGTCCGTCCGGTCTCCAGCGCCTCGATGACGTAGGAGCCATGCTCGATGGAGCGTGACGGCAGTGTCCGGGGCTCGTCGGCGAGCAGCTCGGTGCCCGCGTATTTGTCTGCCACGTATTTGCTGAAAGCGTAGTACGCGCCGCTCTCACCCCCGAAGCCCGGCTCGTCGCAGTAGAGGTCGAGCGCCTTCTGGCTGCTGCGGAACCACGGCACGTACTCCGCCAGATGGCCCGTTGACTCGGTCATGAAGTAGCCGAACTGGCGGAAGACCTCGCCGCGCACCTTCTCGTTGACGTAGTACTCTGGCTGTTCGAAGCGCTCCCGCAGGAGCGGATAGAGGTCTCGCCCCTCGTGCTCCAGCTTGAGGAACCAACCCATATGGTTGATCCCGGCGCAGAGGTAGTCGATCTCATCTTTGGGCAGCCCGACGTAGCCGGAGATCAGGTCCATCGTCGTCTGCACCCCGTGACACAGGCCCACGAAGGGCACCCGGGTCTTGCCGAGCGCCCACGAGACCATCGCCATCGGGTTCACGTAGTTGAGCAGAGTGGCGCCCGGGCAGAGCTCCTCCATGTCGTGGGCCAGCGTCATCATCACGGGGATGCTGCGCAGCGCTCGGAAGATGCCGCCTGGCCCCAACGTGTCGCCGATGCATTGGTCCACCCCGTAGGTCAGTGGGATCTTGTAGTCGTGCGTGTAGGCCTCGAGGCCACCAATCTGGAAGGTGGCGATCACATAGTCCGCGTCTCTGACCGCCTCGCGCTGGTCCGTCGTGATCCAGACCTTCGCGGGCAGGTCGTTGACCGCGATCACCTCCTTCACGAACGCCTCTACCTGCGGCGTGCGCCGCGTGCTGGGGGCCATGAGGGCGAACTCCGTGTCCTCCAGTCCCTCCGTTGCCAGGATATCCAGAATCAGCGTCTTACAGAAGACGATACTGCCGGCGCCGATAATCGCGACTTTGGCCATGGGACACCTCCAGGGTTAGTCTCCAAGGTTCTCGTACAGCACCAGCCCGTCCTTGCCGGGCGCGACGAGGTCGAGTCTGCCGTTGCCGGTGATGTCGGCGATGGCGAAGGCGATGCCGCAGCCCTTGCCACGGCCCGGAGGGCCGTAGTCGATGATCTGCTTGGCGAAGCCCTCACCCGTCCACTTGAAGTAGTAGATGCCGACGTCGTCGGCAGAGCCCGGGTCGTTGCCGCAGTGGGCGCGGTAGCGCTTGCCGGTGACCAGCTCGCAGGCGCCGTCGCCGTCGAGGTCGGCCCATTGCAGGTCATGGTACTGGGCGTTGAAGGGGTCGATGGGGTGCCTGAGCCACGTGCGCGTGCCGTCATCGCCCATCCGCTGCTCCCACCAGTCCAGGCCGTAGCCGTGCCCATTGCCCGCGATCAGATCGTTGATCCCATTGCCGTTGACGTCCACCACGAGCACCGGCACGCCGACAACGCCCCCCAGGTCGAAGTCGCGGTGTAGGACCCACTCGTCGTGATAGGGATCCCCAGGGGCCTCCAGCCAGCCGTTGTTAAGGATAAAGTCGCCGCGCCCGTTGCCGTTGACGTCGCCGAAGCCCAGACCATGGCCCTGGGCCTGGGGGTAGAGTGTATGCGCTGTGAACTTGCCCGTGCCCTTGCCCTCGGCGTCGGTCACGAGCTTGTAGATGACGAGCGGTCCGCCCGGCGTGTTGGGCACGAGCTCCAGGTGCCCGTCGCCGTCGATATCCCACGCGCGGGTCGTCTCGACGTTGCCGGTGTGGGCGATCACGTGCTCGGGCCATACCTTGGACGGGTCGCCGGGGTTCTCGCGCCAGCGGAGTGTGTCGCCCCACCAGCCGCCGGTGATGAAGTCGAGTCGCCTGTTGCCGTTGACGTCCATCGGAATCGTCGAGAAGTCATCGTAGTACTCGCCCTCGGCTCTCACGTCGCCGATGCGGTGCTGTGTCGCGATGTCCGACGTCTCGTACCACCAGCTGCCGGAGACGATGTTGGGCTTGCCGTCGCCGGTCACGTCGAAGGCGCCGGCGGATTCATAACGTTCAAACGAGATCAGGGTCTTCTTCCACTTGATGGGCATAGGAACCTCCGTAATGCGTAACGAGCAACGAGTGACGGGTGACCGGAAACTAGTGCTCCCCCCTTAACGGTCGGCTTCGAATATCAAGCGATCAGCATCCGGTATCCGGCATCAGATTCCTGTCAGCAGCCGGATGTACGCTCTGGCGACGCGCAGATCTTCCAGCGCCTCGGTGGCCTCGCAGGGGGGCTTGCGTTCGCCCTTGACCGCGGCGACGAAGTTCATCGCCTGTTGGCGCATCGCGTGGATCCAGGGGAGCTGCGGCACGCGGGTCTCCGGTATCGCGCCGTTGCCGGGGTCGCGGAAAAGCTCCAAGCGGCCCGTCCGGTTGGCGGCGAGGGGGGCAGGGAGCTCGAGCTTGACATAGCCGCGCTCGAAGCAGACCAGCGCCGACTCCTGCCAGTCGATCGTCGTCTGATAGGGCGACATCTCGATGGTACAGGCTGCGCCGCTCTCGCTCTGACCGGCCAGGAGCACACCGGAGGGGTCGGCATAGGTGACCCGGTAGGACTCACCCAGCAGGTGGCGCATCAGGTTGACCTGGTGGATGTAGTAGTTGACGAAGGTGGTGTAGCGTTGGTAGGTCGCGGAGTCCATGTCCGAGGCGGGCGGGTCACGGTCGACGTCCGGATAATCGCCGGGGACGCTGATCAGATCGATGAAGCCGTTGGCGACCCAATCACCGGCGGGCATCAGGATGCGGACATACGTCAGCTTGCCCAGCTCACCGCTCTCCTTGAGTCGCTCGATCTCGGCCTTAGCCGCCATCGTGGCGGGGTCGCTGCGCTTGTGATAACCGACCATATGCCATGTGCCGCTGGCCTCGACAGCCCTGGCGATGCGCTCTCCGACCTCAACCGAGGCCGCGAGCGGCTTCTCGGTGAAGATCGGCAGGCCGGCCTTGAGCAGCTCGGGCACCAGCACACCGTGGCGGTCGAAGGGTTGGGAGGCGACGAGGCCGTCCAGGCGCTCGCTTGCCAGCATCTCCTCGGCGGAGGTATACACATGGGGTATGCCGTAACGGGTTGCGACAGCCGCCCCGAGCTCCTCGCGTAGCTCTGCGAGGGCCACGACCTCGCAATCCGGCAGGGTGACGTAGTTCTTGAGGTGGGCGCACTGGCCCATCCCACCGACGCCTATGAATCCGATGCGAGTCTTCTCCGTAGTCATGATCTCCTTTGCTGACATGGATCGCTGAGGCAGCGAACCGTTCAATGGGCTTCACAGCTCCACGACTGGTAAGAAAGGCCACTTCCGTTATACTCAACCTCAATCATAGTCGATTTGAGAGAGGATGCATATGGCGAGACGTGGATTGGGGCGCGGTCTGGAGGTGCTGATTCCCGCGGGAGATGCCGCGGCGGAGGGTCTGATCAAGCTCCCGATCGACGCGATTGTGCCGAACCCGCACCAACCCCGAACCCGGCTGTCGGAGTCGCGGCTGGAGGAACTGGCGGCTTCGATCCGAGAGCATGGTGTGATCCAGCCGTTGGTCGTCACGCGCGGTTCAGGACTCACCTACCAGCTGATCGCGGGTGAACGTCGGTGGCGTGCAGCTCGGCTGGCGGGGCTGACGGAGGTCCCGGCACTCGTCAAGGAAGCGGCGCCCCAAGAGATGCTGGAGTTGGCCCTGGTTGAGAATATCCAGCGTGCGGATCTGAACCCGCTAGAAGAGGCGCTCGCCTATCGTCATCTGGTCGATGAGTTTGGTCTGTCGCAGGGCGAGGTCGCACAGCGCGTGGGCAAAAGCCGCCCCGCCGTCAACAACCTGATGCGTCTACTCTCGGCATCGGCAGCGGTACAGCGAGCGCTCCTCGATGGTGAGATCACCGAGGGCCACGGACGGGCACTCTTGGGGTTGGAGTCGACGGACGCACAGGACACCGCCCTCGCGACGGTTCTGCAGAGAGAATTGAACGTCCGGGAGACCGAGGCGCTCGTGCGACGGCTGCGGTCGGATGCAGCGCCCACTTCGGCGCCTGCGACGAGGGTCGATCCCGACATCCGTGCCCTGGAGGAGCGCTTCTGCGAGGCTTTGGGCACGCGCGTTCGCCTGAAGCACGGCAAGGACAAGGGGCGCGTGGTGATCTACTACTACTCAGACGAGGAGTTCCAGGCGCTCTATGAACGGCTGACCGGCCAGGAGCTCTAGGACCGGACAGTCCGACGTGCCGGCCTCAACCGACCTTCTCCCAGTGCAACCTATAGACGCAGAGGCCTCCCCGGCTTGCCGCGTTCTGGATACGCGTGACCTCAGAGCCTGGGCCGGCCAGTAGTTGGATCATGTGGCGATCGATCTGGCACGTCTCCCCGCGTGTCTGGCTGACGTGGAAGTAAGGGCAGCTGCTGACGAGGATCAGGAAGCTCCCCTCCTCGTCGACATCCCAGCGTGAGGTATAGCCTTGCTGGTTGAGGAAGGTCACCACGCTGTCGATCCGTGCCTGGGGATCTTCCGGCAGCGTCCCGGCGCGATCGGCAATCCGCTTGGCGGCGCGCTCGAGCACCTCATCCCGTTCCTCAGGCGCCATACATTCCTCGATTGAGCCCAACAAAGCGGAAGCCAGACCGCTGTAGTTATTGGGGAACAGATCGGCGGCTGTTGAGGTGAGGCGATAGACATAGCGCGGACGTCCCGGGCGGTTGGAGCGCCGCACCTCAGGGTCGGTGATATACCCCTCCGAGCGCAGGATCTCCAGGTGATGCCGGACCGTGACACTGGTCAGTCCCAACTCGTTGCTGAGTTCCTGGACGGTGACTTCTCCACGGCGCTTCATAATCTCCAGGATCTGTTGTCTCGTATCTTGCATGGTCGCTCTCTCCACGGGATACACGCTCTTGAACCTACCGGTCGCCGCGAATATTGAAGGTTAACGTGAAACATTTGCATTTTAACACTACTGCCCGTTTTGTCAAATCCCTGTATGCTTATTGGAGCGCTGCGGGCTGGGGGAGATCGGCGCCATCGACGGTTCGTGATCCCCGCGCGGCGGCTGGTGTTTCATTAGGGGTATGATATAATCACTGCGAATTATGATCGGAGGTAGGTAAGTGTTCGACGTCAAGAAAGAACTTCTGGATTCCCACGAGGCGCTTCTCGATGTGGTCTTCGAGGAAGCGACCGTTGATGAGGCGAAGCGCCGTGTGGCCCGCAGGATTTCCCGCGAGGTCAATATCCCCGGCTTTCGCAAGGGCCGCGCCCCCTATGCCAAGGTACTTCAGTATGTAGGTGAGCCAACCGTGCTGCAAGAGGCTGCCGAGATGCTCCTCGATGAGGCCTACTCGCAGATTCTCGATAAGGCTGAGGTTGCTCCCTATGGTCCCGGCGAGTTTGTGGATATGCAGCCCTCTCCGTTGACCTTCAAGCTCAAGGTTCCCCTCGAGCCCAAGGTCGAGCTGGGCGACTACCGGGCGATCCGTGAGACGTGGGAGGCCCCCACCGTCTCCGACGACGAGGTCGAACAGATCCTCTCGCAGGTGCGTGACGAGCACGCGATTCTTGAGCCCGTGGAGCGCGCCGCTGAGATGGGTGATCAGGTCACCGTCGACGTTCATGCCGTTGTCGACGGCGACGTGGTGGTCGACGAGGACGACATTGAGGTCGTGCTCTCTGAGGAACGCCCCTTCTTGTCGGAGGCGTTCGTTGCCGAGTTGGTCGGCCTGGCACCGGATGAGGTCAAGGAGTTCAGCTTGGTGCTGCCCGAGACGCTCGAGGAGCCGTCGTTGAAGGGTGCCGAGGCCCAGTTCACCGTTAAGGCGACCAAGGTCTTCGCCCGTGTGCTCCCTGAGTTGGATGACGCCCTGGCGAGCACGGTCGGCTCATTTGAGACGCTGACCGAGCTGGAGGACGATATCCGGGAGCGCCTGCAGGCCGGCAAGCAGGAGCAGGTAGAGGCCGACTATCGGGCCAAGCTCATCACACAGCTGGTTGCGCAGGCCGATGTCGTCTACCCGCCGCAAATGGTCGAGGATACGCTGGACGATATCGTCGAAGAAGCCAAGCAGCGACTCGAGCGCCGGCGCTCGATGCCGTTCGAGGATGCGCTACGCCTCGATGGCCTAACGATGGAGCAGTTCCGTGACGAGATGGAGCCCCAGGCTGTCCAGCGGGTCAAGCGCTCGCTCGTGCTCAGCAAGTTCGCCGAGGTTGAGGGGGTAGCGGTCAGCGAGGACGAGATCGTGCAGGAGTACACCGATCTCTTTGCGCGACTGAACCTGCCGCCCTCGGACCGCCAGGTAACGATCGACTCCCCATTGGGTCAGAATCTGCGCTCAAACGTGTTGGGACGCAAGACGATGAACCGGCTGGCGCAGATCGGTCGCGGTGAGGAGCCTGAGGCGACGCACGAGGCTGATGGGGCATCGGTCGTTGAAGTGTCGGCTGACGAGGCGTCCGTTGAGGACGCTGCGGACGAGCCGACGGACAGCCCCGAGTCCTGACGGCACGATCAAGGAGGTAGTTGCTATGTCAATCCCTTACGTCATTGAGACAACCGGGCGTGGGGATCGGATGTACGACATCTACTCTCTGCTGCTCAGAGAGCGGATTGTCTTCTTAGGCACGCCGATCAACAGTCAGGTGGCTAACGTCATCGTGGCTCAGCTGCTCTTCCTCGATCGTGAGGACTCGGAGCGCGACATTTCACTTTACATCAACTCGCCCGGCGGTGAGATCTCCGCCGGGCTGGCGATCTATGACACGATGCAGCTGATCCAGGCGCCGATTTCGACCATCGCCGTAGGTATGACCGCCAGCTTCGGTACCGTGCTCCTGACGGCGGGGACCAAGGGGCGCCGCTATGCGCTGCCGCACGCCACGATCCACGTCCACCAACCCCTCGGTGGGGCTCAGGGACAGGCGTCGGACATCGAGATCGCGGCTCGGGAGATTCTGCGCAAGCGCGACCTGCTCAATCGGATCCTGATGCTCCATACCGGTATGGATGAGGAGCAAATCGGCACGATCACCGATCGTGATTTCTATATGACGGCTGAAGAAGCTATAGAATACGGCATTGTAGATAAGATCCTTGAGCCTATGGAGAAATGAGACGGTAACGATTTGGGGGGGACCTATCCCCCCCAAATCGTTGTATAGGGACTGTGCCCCTACCATAACCCAAACGATGACCTGTGTCATCGATCCCCCATCATTCTGAATCAGGAGGTTATGAAGTGGATCTCGAAGTGTTGAATGGCCTGTTGCGCCCAAAGTCCATCGCTATCGTTGGGGCCTCAGATACGCCAGGCAAGATCGGCTACACGGTCGTGCGCAGCCTGCTGGAGAGCAAGTATGAGGGCCTGATTTATCCCATCAATCCCAAGGGAGGGGAGATTCAGGGTCTCAAGGCCTATCCCTCGGTCCTGGATGTGCCTGGCGACATCGACGCTGCTGCGATTGTGGTCCCGGCCCGGTTCGTACCCCAGGTGACCAAGGAGTGCGGTGAGAAAGGCGTTAAAGGTCTCATCGTGATTGCCTCGGGTTTCAGTGAGGTCGGGCGCGACGACCTGGAGAAAGAGGTAGTGGAGATCGCCCATCAGTATGGGATGCGGGTTCTGGGACCCAATATCGTGGGCATCCTCTCCAATACCGACAAGTGCAATGCTTCCTTCGCCCCGTTCCTACCTCTGCCCGGCAAGGCCTCCCTGGTCTCTCAGAGTGGCGCGTTGCTGATCGCGATGGATGCCTCCACCTACATCCGCCGCGTCGGATTCGATAAGCTGATCTCGATCGGCAATATGTCCGACGTCAACTTTGCCGACTGCATCGAGTGGCTGGACCAGGATGAGGATACGGAGTGTATCTCGCTCTATATTGAGGGCTTGAGGGATGGCCGGCGCTTCATGGAGAATGCACGGAAGGCCAAGAAGCCGATTATCGCGCTGAAGTCAGGCGTTTCGACCCACGGCGCAGCGGCTGCCGCGTCCCACACCGGCTCCTTGGCCGGTTCTGAGAAGGTCTATGATGCGGCCTTCAGCCAGGCAGGCGTGGTAATGGCGTCGGATTTGGGTAACCTCTTCGATCGCACGTTGGCCCTATCCCTTCAGCCGCCGATGACCGGGGACAACCTGCTCATCATCACCAATGGCGGCGGCGTCGGCGTGTTGGCCACCGACTCCGCTGAACGGTACGATCTGCCGCTTCACTTTGCCCCTGAGGATGTCCAGGAGCAGCTTAGGAAGCACATGCCTGACTTCGGATCGGCTAAGAACCCGGTCGATCTGACGGGTATGGCCGGTCGTGAGTGGTATCAGGAGTCGACGCAATATGCCTTCGCGCACCCGTGGGTCGATGGCCTCGTGATTCTCTATTGTGAGACGGCAATGACGGACCCCCAGGATATCGCGGAGGGGATCAAGGCCGCTGTCGATGCTTCGGGCATCAAGGACAAACCCATCTCCGTTTCCTTCGTCGGCGGCGAGCGCTCAGAGGCCGCGATCCGCTGGCTCGTTGAGCAGGGCATCCCGGCTTACAACGAGCCGGACACTGCGGTCAACGCGATGTCGGCCCTGCGCGACTTCGCCAGGAATCACAGTATGGCGGCGGCGCCGTCCGAGCCCCTCAATGACGTGGACGAGGCCGCAGCGCGGGCGGTGATTGCCAAGGTGCGCGCAGAGGGTGATCGCAACGTCACTGAGATGGAATCGAAGCGGATCTTCACCGCCTATGGTCTGCCTGTGGCGACCTCCAAGATGGCGAGCACCGAGGACGAGGCCGTTGCATTGGCCAAGGAGATCGGCTATCCTGTCGTGATGAAGATCCTCTCTCCCGACATCCTGCACAAGTCGGACGCCGGAGGCGTGAAGGTCGGCATCGACAACGATGATGAAGCACGTGAAGCTTTCGGCACCATTCTGAAGAACGCCAAGGCCTATAACGCCGAGGCTGATGTCCATGGTGTGTTGGTCCAGGAGATGGCGCCTTGGGGGACTGAGGTGATCCTGGGCTCCGTCAACGATGCGACCTTTGGGCCGACGATGATGTTCGGTCTGGGCGGCATCTTTGTGGAGATCCTGAAGGATGTCACCTTCCGTGTCGCGCCCGTCGCCGAAGATCAGGCCCTCGCGATGCTGGCGGGGATCAACGGCGCACCGATCCTTGAGGGTGCGCGTGGTGAGGCGCCCCGCGATCGTCAGGCGCTTGCCGAAGTGCTGAGCCGCTACTCGCGGATGATCTGCGACCTCGCGGATGAGATCCAGGAGTCCGATGCCAACCCCGTGATCGTCTACGAGGAGGGCCAGGGCGTCTGTATCGTCGATGCCCGGATCATCCTCAAGCCGAAGGCGGCGTAGCGCCGGCTGGCATCGGACGTGATCTAGGTCTAGAACCGCCCGCGCACTAGTGCGCGGGCGGTTCTCTAACTACCCACGCAAGCGGATGTACTCAGGTGTCGCAAGCTGCATCGACCAGGGGGCCTTGCCGCTGCAGAGCGCTTCGACGTCGTCGGCCACCAGCCGCCCGATCTCCGGTAGGGCCTCGCCATGCGCGCCGGCGCGATGCGAGGAGAGCACGGCGTGACGTGCTGTGCGGATCGGATGGTCCAACGCCAAGGGCTCTTCAGGATAGACATCGATGGCGGACCGGAAACGGCCGGCGAGGACCATCTCGGTCAGGGCGTCGAAGTCGACGAGGTGCGCTCGGCTCAGCAGCACAAAGACGGCATCGGGTTGGATGCGGGCCAGGAGGTCACGCGTGATCAGGCCCCGGTTGGAGGCAGAGGGAACGGCGAGCACGAAGATCACGCGCGATGTCGCCATCAGTGCCTCGAGACCGACCGGCTCCACACCCTGGCCACGCAGATAGGCGTCGGTCAGCCACGGATCGAAGGCCCGGATCGGGCAGTGGAAGGGCGCGAGGAGCGGCTGGAGCGAGCGGGCCAGCCCCCCGAAGCCGATGAAGCCGACCGGTTTGTCGTAAAGCGTGAAGGGCTCGCCGATCTCCGTCCCGAATGAGGTGTGGCTCCAGTTGGGGTCGTCGCGGCGAAAGGCCTCATCGGTCCACGCGATCTGCCGTATCGCAGCTAGGGCCAGTCCGAGACCCATCTCGGCGACGATCGGCCCGAAGGCCGGCGCGCAGCTCAGAACCCGAATGCCGCGCGTGAAGCAGGTGTCATAGTCCAGGTCCCGTGGCGAGGGGAAGCCGCCGCTGACCTCCAAGATGGCGCGAAGCTTCGGATAGCGCGCTACATCGCCGTGACGCCAGGCGCCCGTGATGATCAGGTCGAGATCCTCTCGGGCTTCCTCGATGACGGCGGCAGGTGCCTGCTCGTCACGGGCCCAGATCACGTCCGCGACGTCGTGTAACCGCGCCAGATCCTCGGCGGTGAAGATGTTGGCCATACGACGTCCGTAGGGATCGAGCAACACTTTGTCTCTCGTCATAGCTGCGTCATCCTCCTGGGTGGTTTACACAGAGCTGCTTCGATCATAGGACACGCGCGGCACAAGTCAACGCACACCGGTTTCTGCTGGCCCTGGGCGGCGGCTTGCTTGCGGGGCGGGGCTAAACGGCTATACTGGAGGCAAGGCCTGCTCTGGAGGCAAGGTTTGCTCTGGAGGCAAGGTCTGCTCTGGAGGCAAGGTCTGCTCTGGAGGCAAGGTCTGCCGAGGGAGGTGTCTGTGGATCCAAGCCAACCACCTATTCCGCTGCGTATCCGCGATCTGTCCTTCCGGTATCGCATCCGCAAGACTCCGGCCATTCAGGGACTCTCACTGGATCTGCATCCCGGCGAGCTGATGCTGGTGGCCGGAACCAGCGGATGCGGCAAGACAACGCTGATCCGGGCGGTCAACGGCCTGATTCCCCGGAGCTACCGCGGCGAGCTGAGCGGCACCGTTGAGCTCTTCGGAGAGGATGTACGCCACCTGACGATGGCCAAGCTCTCGCAGACCGTCGGGACCCTGCTCCAAGACCCCGAGCGTCAGGTGGTGCGCATGCTCTCGATATCGGCCCTCTTCCTGATTGTCCCCTATACGATGAACCCGCGCTACTACGGGGTGACCTTTCGCGGGATGGGGCTGCCCGATCGTCTCGCCTTCTCGATGGATCTGGCCTTCCGTTTCGTGCCGACGTTAGCGCGCGACTTCAGCACCACCCTCGACGCGCAGAGAGCGCGTGGCTATGAGGTCGAGAAGCTCGAGGGTGGATTGATCGCCCAGATTCGCAAGATGGCTCCGTTGGTGGTGCCGGTGACGATGAACGCTATCCTCAGCGGTGAGGACATCACGAACGCGATGGACTTGCGCTGCTTCGGCACACGGGCCCGCACCTGGGTCCACGAATTGACCTACCGGCGTCGCGATGCCGTGCTGATCGGCGTGAGCGTCCTGATTTTTGTGGCGTCCCTGGTGCTCCGCTACGGTCTGAACGTGGGCCGTTTCTGGGTACCGGACTGGGCCCTGGCCTGGGCCGGCGCGTAGGCCTGGTGGAGGCGAACTATGTTCCCGTTGCGTGATGATGTGCCCTCAAGGGGCTTCCCATGGGTGACGGCAGGACTGGTCATCGTCAACGTGGTGATCTTTCTATTCGAGGCCGTGCTGGGCGACGCCGCTCATCTGCTGATCGAGTCCTTCGGCGTGGTGCCGGCGGAGTTGACGACGAACTGGCAGAATCCGCTCGTGATCTCGACGTTGTTCACATCTCAGTATCTTCACGGTGGATGGGCGCATCTGATCGGCAACATGTGGTATCTGATCATCTTCGGCGACAATGTCGAGGATCGGATGGGTCGGCTGCGCTACTTCGTCTTCTATAGCCTGTGCGGTGTCGTCGCTGCGCTGCTGCAGGTCGTCGCCGCGCCTCGCTCGACCATCCCGATGATCGGTGCCAGCGGTGCCATCGCCGGCGTTCTGGGCGCCTATCTGCTGCTCTACCCACACGCCCGCGTCAGCACGGTGATCCCCTTCTTCTACTTCATCCGCATCGTGTGGCTGCCCGCCATTGTCGTGCTGGGTAGTTGGTTCCTGGTTCAACTTCTCAATGGATTGGCGATGCTGGATGTGCAGATGCAGACGGGAGGCGTCGCCTTCTGGGCCCACGTGGGGGGCTTTGTCGCGGGCATGGTCTTGATGCCGATCTTCCGCCGTCGCGATTATCGACCACCCCCGCGACCCTTCGGCTATGGGACGGGCTATGACCGCAATCGCTGGTAGGGGCGTCCGATGATGGCGCCCGAGCGCATTGCCGGCAACCTCGAAGAGGTCGAGGGCCGTTGCGCCGAAGCTGCACTGCGGGCGCGTCGCGACCCTGCGGAGGTGCAGCTGGTCGCCGTGACCAAGACCTTCCCTGCGGAGATCGTGCTGGCAGCTCTGCAGGCCGGCCAACGGCATTTCGGCGAGAACCGACCGGAGGAGGGGGCGGAGAAGCTTCTGGAGGTCCGTCGCCGGCTGGCAGAGGGACCACGGGTGGCGGGCGAGGTGCGTCCTGTCTGGCACATGATCGGCCACGTGCAGAGCCGTAAGGCCGAGCCGGTTGCGGAACATTTCGACGTGGTCCATTCGATCGACCGCCTGAAAATCGCGCGTCGGCTGAGCGCGCGGGCGGCGGCGCTGCAGCGGGAGATCCCGGTGCTGCTCGAGTGCAACGTCTCCGGCGAGGCCGCGAAGTACGGCTACGCCGCTGCCGGCTGGGAGCACGACGCCGCTGTGCGCGCCGCGCTGATCGCCGAGGTCGCCGAGGTCGCCGGTCTGCCGGGACTGCGGATTGAGGGCTTGATGACGGTCGGCCCTCTGTCGGACTCGGCTGAGTCCGTACGGCCCGTGTTTGCCTCACTGCGTGGTCTGCGTGACCTGCTTCGAGATGAG
>JAXGUU010000005.1:0-35578 GCA_040774145.1 Anaerolineae bacterium | reverse complement strand
GCTGCCGCCGATGTTCTGGGTCATGCCGAGGCGCGCGTTGGGGATCTGATTAGGGCCTGCCAGACCGCGCAGTTGCAGGACCGACTCAACCACCTGATAGATCCCGGTGGCGCCGACCGGGTGCCCGCGTGCCTTGAGCCCCCCCATGGTGGCGATCGGGATCCGACCTTGGGGGGTAATCTCGCCGTCGAGCGCAAGCTGCACGCCCTTGCCGCGCTCGGCAAATCCTGCGGCCTCCAGGCTCAGTGCGGCCATGATCGTGAAAGCATCGTGAAGCTCGAAGAAGTCGAGATCGTCGGGTCCGATCTCCGCCTGCCGGTAGGCTTTCCGGCTAGAGGCGATCGCAGCCTCGAGTTGGAGCGGGTCCTTACGGTCGTGGACCGCTAGCGGGGCCATGCCGATCGCCGAGGCCCGAATCTTGACCGGGGCGGGGTTCAGGGTGCGCGCGAATTCCGCCGGCGCCAGCACGACCGCGGCGGCCCCATCGCACACCGGCGAAGCGTCAAGGAGCCCCACCGGCGTGGCGATCATCGGTGCGCGCGCGTAGGCCTCCGCCGAAATCGGCGACTGGAACATCGCGTGGGGGTTGTGCGCGCCGTTGGCGTGTGCGGTGACCGGAAACTGCGCGAAGTCCTCATGCTCCCAACCGAACTCATACATGTATCGCTGCATCAGCAGCGCATTCAGGGCGACGAATGAAATGCCCTGGCTGACCTCGTACTCGGCATCCGCTGCTGCTGCCAGCGCTGCCGTGGTCTCGCGCCCGGAGGTGTCGGTCATCTTTTCGACACCCAGCACCATGACGATATCGACCAGGCCGCTGCCGACCGCCATATAGCCGACGCGCAACGCTGCTGAACCCGAGGCGCAAGCGGCCTCCACCTTGAAGGCCTCGGCGCCGTTCAGCGCCATGAAGTCGACGGCCAACGCGCCGAGATGTGACTGCCCGGCGATCTCACCGGAGAGCATATTGCCCACGTAGACCGCATCAACCGTCTCGATGTTCGCGTCGCGCAGCGCGGCAAGCCCCGCTTCCAGCATCAGATGCCGGATGCCGACGGTCCAGTGCTCATCCACCGGCGTCTGTCCGACACCGATAATCGCTACATCACGCATAGATACTCCTGTGATCTTCCGGCTTCCATATGTCCTGGTCCCCTAGTCACGCAGCTTGCCGCGATAACGAGTGTAGAGAGCGTAATCGATCTCAACACGGCGATGGATGTAGTCAGCGACGGTGGGAGCTTTGTCCTGTCGCGCCGTGATGTCTTCGGTGACCAGCCAGGCAAAGGCATCGGAACCGGCGCCGGAGCCAAAGCTGACCAACAAGATCCGGTCCCCGGGACGAGCTATGTCCAGGACCGCTGAGAAGCCTGTCAGAGAGGCTCCGGCATAGGTATTGCCGATGACGTTGCTGACCAGGCCCGGTTCGATCTGTGCCGTGGTAAATCCCAGGCGCTTAGCGGCACGACTGGGGAACTTGACGTTGGGTTGGTGGAAGATGGCGTAGGTGAAATCGCTTGCGGTCACGCCCAGCTCATCCATCAGCGCCGCTGCAGCAGCCTGCGTGTGATGGAAATAGGCGGGCTCTCCTGTGAAGCGCCCGCCGTGGCGTGGATAGTGCTCGTCGGAACGCCGCCAGAAGTCAGGCGTGTCGGTAGCGTAGGAGAGTGATCCGAGGAAGGTCGCTACAGCCTCCTCTGCCGGGCCCACGATGAAGGCACTGCCGCCACTGGCTGCGGTGTACTCCAACTCGTCGCCGGGTCGTCCCTGCGCCGTGTCCGCGCCGATGGCTAGGGCATAGTCGCCCATGGCCGAGCCGACAAGGCCCAGCGCCGACTGCAGCGCCTCGCTGCCGGCTTTACATGCAAACTCGAAGTCCGCCGCCAGCAGGTAAGGCGTCGCCCCAAGCGCCTCGGCGACCAGGGTCGAGGCGGGTTTGACGGCATAGGGAGGCGACTCGCTGCCGATCCAGATCGCGCGCAGGGCACTCGGCGCGATTTCGGCGCGTGCAACCGCGTTGCGTGCTGCCTCAATGGCGATGGTCACCGTGTCTTCATCAAGGCCGGCGACCGCTTTCTCGCGGATCGGCCCCCGACCTCCACCGGACCAGACCCTGGCGACCTCGGTACTGGGCAGACGGTACATAGGAATGTAGGAGCCGTAGCCCGTGATCCCCACTTCCCGCTGTGGCTTCATCAGACGAACGCTAGGCACACATCCCTCCTATCATTGTCCCTGCCGTCGCCTGAGGAGCTCTCTGGCGGCGTCGATCCGGATGTTGCGCTTCGCAATCATCGCACCGGCGATGTCGTTGATCTCGACGCCTTCTGCGCCGGCAGCCATCGCCACCTGGCGGGCATGCAGGCTCATGTGTCCCCGTTGGATGCCTTCGGTGGCGAGTGCGCGCAGGGCAGCCAGGTTCTGAGCGAGCCCCACGCTCACGACGATCTCGGCCAATGCGCAGGCCTCCCGAACCCCTAGGATCTTGAGCGCTACCTGGGCCGTGGGGTGGACGCGGGTGGCACCACCGACCGTGCCCAAGGCCAGCGGGAGCGCCAGCTCGCCGATCAGATGTCCTTGACCATCGCGCCGCCAGCTGCTCAGACTGGTGTAGCGTCCCTCGCGGGCTGCGTAAGCATGAGCCCCCGCCTCCACGGCGCGCCAATCGTTGCCGGTCGCCAACACGACGGCATCGATGCCGTTCATAATGCCCTTGTTGTGCGTTGCAGCACGGTAGGGATCAGCAGCGGCGAAGGCCCACGCCAGCTCAATCCCCTCGGCAACTTCGGCGCCCTCAAATCCGTTGAAGGCGAGAGCCGTCTCCGGGATCGTGACCCTGGCGCGTGCCAATCGCTGATCGGCCAAGTTGCTCAGGATGCGCAGGTAGGGCCTACCTCCGGACAAAGCCGCCAGTTCGGGAGCCAGGCGCTCGCAGGCGGAGTTCACAGCATTGGCGCCCATAGCGTCACGGACGTCATAGAGTAGGTGCACGATCAACATAGGCCCCTTGGGCGTATCCATGCTACGTACCAGGAGATCGCGCGCCCCACCGCCGAGGCCCACCAACACCGGATCGACCTCGTTGGCTCGCTTGAGCAACGCGCCCTTGTTGGCTAGGATCGCTTCGCGTCCGGCCTCGACGTCGACCACGTCGACAAGTTGGATCTGCCCGATCATCACCGGCGCGTCGGCCTCGGCTTGGAAGCCACCACCGGTGCGCGCCAGCTTGGCGGCCAATGAGGCGCCGGCGACGACGGAGGGCTCCTCGACCACCATCGGGATGAGGACATCGCGACCGTTAATGGTGAAGTTCGTAGCGATGCCCAACGGAAGCGTGTAGAGGCCCACGGCGTTCTCGACCATATGGTCGGCCTGGTCGAGACGCAGTCCGGGCCCTGTGCCCAGAACGCAGGCCTCATCGTCCGAAAGGGAGATCTGGTCCCGGATGAGTTGGATGCGTTCCTCGATTGAGCGTTGGTAGAATCCGCTGAGCCGTGAGTTGATTTGTTCAGGTCTGACAGGCATAGTCTCCCTTTCTAACGTGCCCATCATAACATGGACGCTCTCTCAAAAGCTATCAGAACGCGAATTCTAACCGTTAGCATACGCTTCGGCGCCATTGTAATGGGGGGGATCTGACGCTAACCTTGCTTTCTTTGGCGATTTGGGTTATTCTCGATGAAGATCTGTTCTATCATCGTGGGGGCCGGCGTCAACGTGTTGCGCGAACTTCACATTCAGGACTTTGCGATCATCGACGAGCTTCATCTTACTCTGGAGCCGGGCTTCAATATCCTGACGGGTGAGACCGGGGCGGGGAAGTCGATTCTCATCGATGCGGTGACCCTTGTGCTGGGCGCGCGCGCCGACACCGGCATGTTGCGCCAAGGGGCAGAGAGCGGACGGGTCGAGGGGATGTTCCTGTTGTCCCCTCCCCTGCAGGCAGCTGTGGCTCCGATTCTGGAGCGGGAGGGTCTGGAAGGGGATGTTCCGGACACGCTCTGGTTGGCCCGCGAGCTGCGCAGCTCCGGACGTACGGTCGCGCGGGTTAATGGACGTGCGGTGTCGGTGGCGTTGTTGCGTGAGATCGCCGAGTTGCTGGTGGATGTCCACGGGCAGAGCGAGCACCTCAGCTTGCTCAGGGTCAGAGAGCACCTCAGCCTCTTGGATCGTTTCGCCGGTTTGGAGCCGTTGGCGCTGCGTATGGCCGACCTGGCCCGCAGCCTCCACGGCATTCGCCGCGACCTCAGCCAATTGCTCAGTAACGAGCGTGAGCGCATGCAACGGATGGACCTTCTCCATTTCCAGGTTGAGGAGATCCGCAACGCGGCCCTCAAACCCGGCGAGAAGGAGGCCCTCGAGGCTGAGTTGTTGCGGCTGACGAATGCCGAACAGCTGGTCGCGCTGGCGTCGGGCATCGTGGGTCGTCTTGAGGAGGGCGGTGAGCGTTCACCGGCTGTGTTGGATCTGTTGGGGCGCAGCCAGAAGGATATGGCGACCCTCGTGCGCGTTGATCCCGGCTTGGAGCCGCATCTGCACACGCTGGATGAGGCGGTCTACCAACTCGAGGATCTGGCGCGGGTCTTGCGTGACTATGCGGGCGAGATCGAGTTCAATCCACAGCGACAGGCATGGGTGGAGGAGCGCCTGATCCTGCTGCGCCACCTCGAGCGCAAGTACGGTGGTGACATCGAGGAGATCCTGGCCTATGCGGATCGCAGCGCGAGAGAGCTAGAGGCGCTCGAACATAGCGATGAGCGAATCGCGGCGTTGCAGCAGGACGAGGCAGCGTCGCTGGAGACCTGCAGTGAGCTTGCCGTCGAGCTGTCCCAGCGGCGGCGTGAGGCAGCGGCGCGCCTGGCTGCCGAGATCGAGCGTGAACTTAACGATCTGCGTATGGAAGGGGCGAGATTTGGCGTGGCGTTCGAGTGGGAGGCGGATGAGGCGGGCCTTTGGCTTGCCGACACGCGTCCCGCTGCCCTGGCGGTGACCAGCGATGGTGTCGAGGTCCTTGACGGAAGCGAGATAGGCCTTAGGCGTGTTGCCTTCGACGGCACCGGGATGGACCGTGTGGCCTTCCTCGTGGCGCCCAATGTGGGTGAGGGACTCAAGCCGCTGGTCAAGACGGCGTCCGGTGGAGAGACCTCGCGGCTGATGTTGGCGTTGAAGACGGTCCTATCGCGGGCCGATCGCACGCCTACCCTCATCTTTGACGAGATCGATCAGGGGATCGGTGGTCGCGTCGGTACGATGGTAGGCACGAAGCTATGGCGGTTGACGCAGACCGGGGACGACGAGGTATCGGGTCATCAGGTGCTCTGCATTACGCATCTGCCGCAATTGGCCGGCTTCGGCGATGTTCACTTCAGGGTGGCCAAAGATATCGTGGGGCAACGCACCGTGACGCACGTTTCGCGTCTGGACGCTGAGGAAAGGATTACGGAGTTGGCTCAGATGCTGCTCGGGGATCCCGGCGGTGCTGCGGCAGAACATGGTGCGCACGAGATCCTTGCACAAGCCGCGCGGATCAAGGCTGAGCTACCGACCCGCCCTTGACGAGGTGTTTGCTGATTGTTAGAAGACCATTATAATCTAGGGGCAGTTGTCCGGGCTCTGCCTGTCTCCTTGTGTAGATCAAGCTAAGGACGGTCGCGTATGGCACTAAAAGGTAAGCTTGAGGATTTTGGCATCACGCAGTTGCTGAATCTCATCAACTTGGCCCGCAAGAGCGGCACGCTCTATCTTGAGGGGTCGGATGAAGAGGCTTATCTTTGCTTTCGTGAGGGTAAACTGATCTATGCGGTGAAGGCGGGTATCGATGACTCTCTGCCGGCGGTTCTGCAACGCGCAGGTGTGTTTACCCCCGAGCAGGTCCGCATGATCAGGGATAATATGCCCGGAAAATCGGATCAAGACATCGCGAGAGTCCTGATCACCAGCGGACGCCTCAAGCAGCAAGCCGTGCTACGCCACGTGCGTGAGCACATTCTTACCCTTGTCTATCAGGTCTTCTCATGGAATCGTGGGGGTTTCAGGTTTGAGCCCGCTGAGTTGCCTGTGCAGGGCAAGATCACGACGTCGATCGCGCTCGAGAATGTCATTATGGAGGGCAATCGGCGCCTCAAGGAATGGGAACTCCTGCGGGATGAGCTTCCGGATCTGAATATCGCGCTTAAGTTTGCCGAGAGACCCACGACGCCGCTTCGTGACATCAACTTGAACGTGGAGGAGTGGCGTGTGATCTCATTTATCAACCCGCGTAACACCATCCTGCAGATCGCTCAATACAACAATATGGATGAGCTGCAGATCCGCAAGATCGTCTACGGGCTGCTGCAGGCGGGATTGGTTGAGATGATCCGTCCGGCGCGTCCGACTGCGTCCGGCACTTCGGCCTCGCGGGCAACTGAATCTGCGGAGGAGACGCTCGCGACTGCCCCTCAAATGCGTCGGCCCGCCGTCAAACGAGGTATCATCCAGAAGCTCATTCGACGCATTCGGGAGCTCTAGTCTATGCTTCATCAAACGTCCGTGCAGACCGTCAAGATCGTCGTCACGGGGCCCTTCTCAGCCGGCAAGACGGAGTTCATCCAGACGATCAGTGAGATAGACGTGGTCGCTACGGAACGTCGAATCACCCGGGCCTCGGAGCGCATCAAAGATCAGACGACGGTCGCGATGGACTTCGGGCGGATCACGATCGACGACGAGCTGATCCTCTACCTCTTCGGGACGCCCGGACAGAAGCGGTTTGACTTTATGTGGGAGATCCTTTCTGAGGGGATGCTAGGATTTGTCGTGATGATCGACAGTACGCGACCGGAGACCTTTAGAGAGGCACGGCGGATCCTGGATACCTTCCGCAGCTATTCGCCGGTGCCCTACATTGTTGCCGCCAATAAGCAGGACCTACCCGATGCCTGGCCTGCTGAGGATTTGCGCATTGTGCTACGGGTCGAGCCGGGCATCAAGGTCGTCTCGTGCGTAGCCAACGAGCGGGAATCGGTAAAAGAGGTCTTGTTGGAGTTGCTGTACTCCATTCTGGAACTGGTCGATGCAGAGCCGGTGTGATAGGGGAATCCGGCGTTAGGGCGCCGAAACGGCGAGGCTTATGAGCTCGATCGTCACCGACCGTGGGGTAGTTCACTATGAGGCCTTTGGTCGCGGCGAGCCCGTGGTGTTGTTGCACTGCTGGCTTGGGTCGTGGAACTACTGGCTCTCGACGATGGAGTATCTCGCCGAGCATCGGTACCGAACGTACGCCCTGGACTTCTGGGGGTTCGGCGAGTCGGCCAAACAGGGATCTTTCTCCGTTCATGAATACGTTGAGATGGTGGATCAGTTCATGGAGCGTATGGGGCTCACCCGCGCGCGCATGATGGGCCATTCGATGGGGGGCACCGTCTCCCTGTCATTGACGCTGGCACACCCTGCGCGTGTTTCGAAGGTGGCGGTTGTCGGCTCGCCGATCGTCGGGACCGGCCTTAGCCCTCTGCTTAAGCTCTCCGGTCGCCTGCGCTTTGCCCAATTGCTTTACGCGATTCCGGGGTTGTTGCCGGCTGTCATCAAGATACTCTCCACGACCTATGCACGGGACTGGCGCACGCTGTGGGAGATGCTGTCCCGTGATCTATCCCGCACAACGGTTGAGTCCTTTTCACGCAGCATCGGTGACCTGCGCCGCACTGATCTGCGTCCTCACCTTCACGCATGTCACGTTCCTGCGATGGGTATCTACGGACGGCGCGATAACATCGTCAGTCCGAAACAGGGCGAGGTGCTGCGCGGAGGCGTTGCGGATGCACAGGTCCACTATTTCGAGGCCTCCGGGCACTTTCCGATGCTGGATGAGACGGAGCGTTTTCACAAGACGATCCTGGGGTTCCTGGTTGAGCCGACGGCCCCGAAGCGGGACGGCGAGTTGACAGTGGCGTGAGCTTGGCGTCTGCGCATCCCGACTCGACCTTTCCGAATAAGATCTCGCGTATTCTGCTCCAGAGTGTCAGGGATGTTCTGGGGGCCACCGGCTATAGTGCGGTCCTGACCACCGCCAGGCTCACGCACCTGATTGAGGGGTTGCCGCCTTCGGATTTCGAGCCGGGTATGACGTTTGTCGAGGTCGGACGGCTCTTTGAGGCGCTTGAGAGTATCTACGGTGTCCAGGGAGCGCACCGGCTAGCTCGCCGTGCGGGGCAGGAGAGCTTCAAGTATTGGGTCGAGGGCCTTGGCGGCGTTCTGGGTATCGCCGACGTCCTGTTGAGCGTCTTGCCTATAGGCTGGCGGGTCCGCATCGGGTTGGAGACCTTAGCCGAGATCTTCAACCGCTATTCGGGCCAGCGTGTGGTGCTGGGGGAGAGCCGTCACGGCTATTTCCTGACCCTTGAGCGATGTGGTTTCTGTGAGGGGCGCCGCACGGAGTCACCGGCTTGTGCTTTCCCGATAGGTGTTTTGGATGAGACGCTCTTCTGGGTCAGCCGCGGACGCCGCTTCTCGATCGAGGAGACAGCATGTATCGCCTGTGGTGATCCGGTCTGTACTTTGTTGGTGGAGAAAGCCCCCTTGGGGGCGACGGAAGGATAGGACGTGCGTAAGGTTATCCTCAGGGATCGGCGAAAGATTGCGCCGTTCAACGAGCCTGCACGCGACTTGAGCGTGTTGGGTAAGCCTCTGTGGCTGTACCAACGCGATCTCCTGGCGGGCTATACGACTGAAGAGCACGAGGTCGTGTCACTCTCCGATTTGCCTGATGATCGTCAGGAAACCCTCGTGTGCCGTGACAATCTCTATTTCGATGAGAATTTCATCCGGGAGTTCATTGAACGTGCCCGCGCCTCAGGCAAGGCCTGTCGGGTGGCGTTCGACCTCGATGATCCCGCGATCTCCGGTCACGCGATCCATCTGCAGCGAGGCATTCGACAAGAGGGGACGCACTACGTCGCCGACCTATGGTACTATCCCTACGGGGTGGAGCCCGTCGTTCGCCCGCTCGTGATCCACACCGAACCTCGCGAGGTGGGGTTCTATCACGTCCCTACACATATGTCCAACCAACATGGAGACTTGGTCTATGATCTTCCGACCAAGGCCTTCCTCTCCATCGAGCACTGGCTGCACGTTCTGCATGCCAACGTCGACTTCGGCATCTTTGCCATTGGGGCCCGCTTTGAACAGCAGGCCGAGCGAGACGTCGGGCTGAACCTCAAGCTGTTGTGGCGCGGCATGTTGGAGCGCAAACAGGTCCTTACGTCGTCGTTGCTGGTGCGGGTAGGCAGGAACTGCAGTATCGATCCGACGGCGACGATCCAAGGCCCCGCCTTCATCGGCAACAACGTCTCGATCGGTCCCGGCGCGGTCATCGGCAACTGCTACATCGGCAATAATGTCACCATTGATCAGGGGTGCCAGCTGATGCTCAGCGTCGTTGGCGATCGATCATTCCTGCCGTTCCGTGCTTCGCTCTACCGCAGCGTATTGATGGAAGACTGTATTGTCGCTCAGAACTCGTGCCTCCAGATGTGTGTCGTCGGGCGCGGATCGTTTATCGGTGCGGCGAATACCTTTACCGATTTCAACTTGGTCGACAAGACGATCAGGTCACACTTCGATGGTAAGCTTGAGGATACCGGGATGACGGCCCTGGGAGGCGCCGTGGGACACAACGTCCGCATCGGGTCGGGGATGACCATCTTCCCCGCGCGTATGATCGACTCCGACGTGATCCTCCTTGCCTCTCCCGAACGCCGTGTCATCCGCAAGAACGTCCTCTGGGAGGACAGTGATCATCTCAAGCTCAAGGATGGGGCGAATCTACACCCAAGGCTCTATCCACGCGACTAGTGCATTTTGTTTGCCCACACAGGAGGCCAGCGATGAGTGAAGGACGCATCCTCGTAGTCGAAGATGACGCAGATATCTCCGGCATGCTGCAACTCTACTTCAAGTCACAGGGCTATGAGGTCTATGTAGCGCCGCTTGGCGAAAAAGCGCTCGAGCTCACGCGGCAGAAGATGCCCAATGTGATCGTGCTTGACATCATGCTGCCCGACATCGATGGCTATGAGGTCTGTCGACGGCTGCGGACGAATCTCCGTACCAGCCATATCCCCATCATCTTTCTCACCCAGAAGGACGAGCGCAGTGACAGGATTCATGGACTCGAGCTCGGTGCGGATGACTACATCACGAAGCCATTCGACGTAGAAGAGCTTCGTTTGCGCGTGCGGAATACCATCAGGAGTGCCGAGGTCGCTAGTCTGACGAGCCCGAGTACGGGATTGGCGAGCGGACGCCTGATCGAACAACAGTTGCGGGGCTTGATGCAGAAGGATGATTGGGGCATCCTCTACGTGGGGATAAGGCATTTGGAGGCCTTCAACGAGGCTTACGGCTTTGTCGCGGGTCAGGATGTGTTGCGTTTCACCGGGATGGTGCTCAACGATGCGGTGGACGTGTCCGGCACCTCAGATGACTTCATCGGGCATATCGGCGGTGACGATTATGTGGTGATCACGAAGGCCGCAAACGTCGAGGCGCTGCGTGAGGGTATGATCGAGCGCTTCAGCAAGGATGTCGGGACACATTACGACTTTATGACGCGCATGCAGGGATACGTCGTCGTCGAGGATGAGCAGGGTAACGAGGTCCGGACGCCGTTGATGAGTCTGGCGGTCGGTGTGCTCACGGCTGAAGATGGCCCATTCACCGATATTCGAGAGATTACAGAAGCTGCCGCAGAGGCGCGGCGACGAGGCGTTAAGTAGTGGCCGTAGCAGACCTCAAGACGATCCGTCAGATGCAGGGCCTACGGCGTGTCACGGACGAGATCACGTCGACGCTTGACCTCGATCATATCCTGCGTGTTGTACTCGACGAGGCCGTAGCGTTCGCGCATGCGGACGCCGGACTCGTCATGCTCTTCTCCGACGGTGATGCGCGGATTCCGGTGTCGTACGGGTATGACGACGCGCATGTGACTGCCTTTGAGGCGGAGGTGCCGTCTTGGCTGACCGGTGAGCAGACGCTCGTCGTGGGCGATCCGGATGAGCGGCTCGACATCCGGCTGCCCGTGGAAGCTCACTCAGTTCTGATGGCCCCGGTCTGCTACGAACAGCAATTGGCTGCGGTGATCCTGCTTCAGTCGGCCTCGGTGGATGCCTTCGGTGTCGCTGTGGTCGCCTTTGTGGAGGCGCTGGCGGGCCAAGCCGCCATCGCGGTGGGCAACGTCCAACGGTATCGGGAGCAGCTGCGGCGGGGCGAGATGATGCGACAGCGTGCAGAGCAGATGTCGCTCCTGCTGGAGGTCAGCCGCACGATGCGTTCGGATCGTCCGCTCGAGGAGATTCTCCTCGACGTCGCTTACGCCGTGCAAGAGGGCACAGGTTTTGAGTTGGTCCTTATCAGCGTATTGGAGGGCCACTACCTACGCCGTGTTGCAGGCGCCGGCATTCCGTTGGCCGAGTTGGAGAAGCGCAAGCAGGTACGCCTCCGTTGGGAACGCGTCCGCCGCCTCTGCCAAGAACGGTTCCAACTTGGACGGTGCTACTATATTCCGGAGCAGTTTCGTGGCCTGACCGAGGATCTCGACGTCTTCGTTCCCGAGGGCGGGGAGTTAGGCGAAGGCGCCGGACTGTGGCATAACGAGGATGCTTTCTTTGTGCCGTTACGGAGCAGTGCCGACGACGTGTTGGGTATCATGTCGGTGGATCGGCCCCGGGACGGGTTGGCGCCCACCGCGATTACGGCTGAGGTCATTGAACTCTTTGCCTCTCAGGTCGCACAAATCATCGAGAACCATCGACTGGTCGATGATCTGCGCCGCCAGGTGACGGCGCTCCAGCTTTTCAACGAGTTGAACCGCTCGATCACGACCAAGCTGGACCTGCCGCTGGTTCTCAACACCGTGGTGCAGTCGGTGACGAATCTGCTGGGCTACGACTTCTCGACGATCTTCCTTCGTGGGCGGCATGATCCGGGTTTTGTGCCGATGGCGTCCTCGGGCTATGCGCTGGATTATCTTGAGGATGCGCCGGTCGGTGCCGAGCCCGGCTTTATCCCTGAGGTGATCCGCACGGGTATGCCGATTGTGGTTGAGGACACCGGCGATGACACTCGCTTTGCATCGATGCCCGTGCCTATCGGTTCCTCGATCGTGGTGCCCCTGGTGGCTGAAGGGCGTTCGGTAGGAGCGCTTACAGCGGATCGCCGGCGGTGCGGTGAGTTCTCGCCGGCTGAGGTGGCGACGTTGACCGCCCTGGCCGATCAGGTCTCCGTAGCAGTGGAAAACGCACGTCTCTTCGATGAGGTCAAGCGACTGAACGAGGAGTTGGAGGGACGTGTGGCGGAGAGGACCCGGGAATTGGCTGAGGCGTTGGAACGGCTGCGACTTCAGCGGGATCGCTCTGAGGTGCTCTATCACATTGCCTCCGAGCTGGTGGCGAGTCTCGATATTGACCGCGTTCTCAACCAGGCGCTGCTGCTGTTGCAGCGAGCAGTTCGCGCGTCGCGCAGCTCCGTGATCCTTCTGGATGATGGGGGACAGCTGGTCTACCGCGCTGCGACGGGGCAGACGGAACCGCTTTCCCTCCGGGGGCGACCGGCGGAATTCGATCGAGATGCCGGCATGATCGGATGGGTATTCGAGCGACGCACCTCGTTGGTGATCGCGGATGCACGCGAGGATGAACGCTGTTCCTCCGTCGAGATAGGGCCGGCGCGTTCGGTGATGGTGGTGCCGATCCTCAGTAGCGAAGGGCTGGTCATTGGCGTGCTGCTGTTCCTCTCGCCCGTGGTGAATGTATTCGATGAGACGCAGCTGCGCCTTGTCGAGGCGGCGGCGGTGCAGTTGGGCAACGCGCTGAGTAACGCCGAGCTATACCGCCTGATCCGTGAGCAGGCTGAGCGTCTCGGCGTGATGCTGCGTGATCAGCGCATCGAGGCGACCAAGAACCAGGCGATCCTGGAGGGCATTGCGGATGGCGTGATGGTTGCCGACACGGAAGGCCGGGTGATTCTCTTCAACGCTGCCGCGGAACGCATCCTCTCGATCAGCCGGCAACAGGCGTTAGGACAGAAGCTGGACGAGATCCTTGGGCTGTATGGGAGTGAAGTCTACGAGTGGCTGGCGCAGATCGCGGAGTGGCATGCCGACCCGGCGCGCTATGCTTCAGGCGCATTGCTGGATCGTCGCCTGACCGTTGGACGGCGGTACGTCAGCGTGCATCTCTCTCCCGTTATCCATGCCGCGCGAGAGCAGGGTGCTGCGGGGGAGTTTCTGGGTGTGGTGTCGGTCTTCCGAGACATCACCTCGGAGATCGAAGCCGATCGAGCCAAGAGCGATTTCGTCTCCACCGTCTCTCACGAGCTGCGTACGCCGATGACCTCCATTGTCGGCTATGTGGATCTGATGCTGCACGGCGCGGTGGGGGAACTGCCCGGTGCCCAGGTGGAGTTTCTCAAGCGGGTCAAGACCAACGCCGATCGCCTGACGAATCTGGTCGACGATCTGTTGGACATCTCCAGAATTGAGCAGGGGCATATTGAGCTTCTGTGTCGTCCCCTGGCTATGGAGGAGGTGATTGCGCAGGTGATCGAGGGCATGCAGGCCAAGATCGAGGAGAAGGAACAGGCCCTCAGCCTCGTCGTACCCACCGATATGCCCGCCGTCCATGGCGATCCCGACCGGCTCGCTCAGATTCTGACCAATCTGCTCAGCAACGCGCATAAGTATACACCGGTCGGTGGGCAGATCACCATCTATGCCTACGTGCGCGATGCCATGATGCACGTCGCCGTAGCGGATAGCGGCATCGGGATAGCCCCCGAGAATCAGAAGCGCATCTTCGAGCGCTTCTATCGGGTCGAGAACGATCCGGCAGTCTACGAAGTGTCGGGAACGGGATTGGGCTTGGCCATCTCACTTTCGCTGATCCAGATGCACGGTGGCAGCATCTGGCTCGAGAGCGAGGTGGGCAAGGGCAGCATGTTCACCTTCTCCCTTCCCTTAACCGAGGACGCTCCCACGGTGGATATCGGGGAGCTGCCGCCGCCTCTGGTTGCTCGAACGCCCCCTACGGTCCTGGTGGTGGAGGATGATGTTGAGGTCCTGAAGCTGTTATGCGTCGCGTTGGAGGCGGAAGGTATCCATGTGTTGACGGCCACATCGGGTGAGGTCGCGCTGCGTGTGGCTCGGGAGAAGCTGCCGGATTTCATCTCGTTGGATCTGCGCCTGCCCGACCTGGACGGCCTCGAGGTGCTGCAACTGCTTAAGCGCGATCCTGAGACAGCGGATATTCCGGTCGTCATCGTCTCCGTGGTCTCGGATCGTGAAAGAGGGCAGGCGTTGGGTGCTCTGGATTATCTCATCAAGCCGGTAGATGGGCAGAGGCTGCTGGGGATGATCAAGCAGACCGTGCAGCGGCGTGATCTGGTGTTGCTGGCAGGGGCCTACGGTGAGACGCTGAACCGACTGCGATCAGCGCTGCAGTTGCAGGGCATCGCTGTGAGGACGACCATGCATGGTGACCGAGCGATACGCCTGGCACGCGATTTGCAGCCTGCGGTCGTGGTGCTTGATTTGGGGCAGATGAACGGTGATGGATACCAGTTGCTGCATCAACTGAAGCGCGATCGGCGGACCGCGGACGTGCCGGTCGTCGTGACCTTCGAGCCTCAAGCGGACCTGCGTGGCGAGCAGCCGGTATGGCAGGCCGGGCATGAGGTTCCGGCGGGTATCCGCTTTGTAGCCAAGCCGTTTTCTATGGAACAACTGGTCGCTGATATCTCTGCTGTCGTCAACGCGCACAGTGTGGTCAAGGAGTTCTAGTATGGCGAAGATCCTGATTGCCGAGGATGAGCGCGATATTCGTGAGTTGATCTCATTCACCCTGCAGTTCGCCGGGTATGAGGTGATTGTCGCGACCAATGGGGAGGAGGCGGTGGCTCAGGCACTTGAGACCCACCCTGACCTTATCCTGATGGACGTGCGCATGCCGAGGATGACGGGGTACCAGGCGTGTGAAGAGCTCAAGGGGCGGGCTGAGACCCGGGATATTCCCGTGATCTTTCTCTCTGCCAAGGGGCAGGAGAGCGAGATCCAGCAGGGCATGGGGGTGGGCGCCGTCGATTACATCCTGAAGCCGTTTGCGCCCGACGATCTGACCGAGCAGGTGAGGCATGTGCTGGAGGAATTGGGCACGACGTGAGTGACGCGCGCGAGGTGCGCCTACGATGAGCGCTGTTATCCTGGAGAACCGGCTGGTGCACTATGAGGTCCTCGGACGAGGCCATCCTCTGCTTCTGCTGCACGACTGGCTCGGTTCGTGGCGTTATTGGGTGCCGACGATGGTTGAGCTTTCCTCTTCCCATCGCGCCTATGCCTTCGACTTCTGGGGCTTCGGTGATTCGGATAAAGCCCGCTCGGGGCGTGCGTCGGCGGTGTCGGCGGCGGAGGGCTACGGGATACCTGCCTATGTGGCACAGGTGCGGATGTTCATGGACGAGATGGGGATCCATCGGGCCCCGGTCGTGGGCCACGGTCTTGGCGCTGTCGTAGCGATCTGCTTCGCACGCGAACACGCGGACCGGGTCGAACAGGTGATGGCCGTCAGCCTGCCGTGGTCGCGAGAACATGTTTCGCGTGGGTTGTTGACGTTCAACGGCCATGATGCCCCGGCCAAGGCGGTGCTGGGGCGCCGGCTGAGGGCCTATGAGGAAGTGGAGATGGAGGCGGCCAAGACGGACGGTGAGGCTGTCGTTCACAGTGTGCAGTCGGCTCTCCAGCTGGATCTGATCGGCATCCTGCGAGAACAAGCCGTCCCGACCCTCCTTGTGGATGGGAAGGATGACCCTGTGATCGCATCGCCTGACGAAGCGCTAGTGGCAACGCTCGGTCGTCACATAGGTTCATTTGTCCTTAACGACTCTCAGCACTATCCTATGTTGGATGAGACGAGCAAGTTCAGCCGGCTGCTGCGCGACTTTCTCGTACATCGGGATGACTGGGACAGCATTCAACTCAAGGAAGAGTGGAAGCGCCGTATGCGCTAAGGGGTGATGGTCGATGAACAAAAAACCGGACGCCGATCCCTGGGCAGTGGGCTGGACCATTCGCACCCTTGTGTTGGTCGCTTTCATCGCGGCGTTCACCGTACCGACGGGATTGTTGCCGATCGTGGCTGTGGCGACGGAGGTTGGGGGTGAGGTCGTCCGGTCGGAAGGCCCGATTGTGATATCTCTGAGTACTCCGGTGCCTACCGACACGCCGCCTCCGCAGTTCACGCCGACGCCGACCGTGCCGCGGGTGGGGATCATCGCAGGCCATGCCGGCAGTGACAGCGGTGCGATCTGTGATGATGGCATTCAGGAGGTCGATATCAATATCGATATTGCTCGACGGGTTGTCGAGCGACTCTCCGCCTTTGGTTGGGCGGTGGATCGATTCGAGGAGTTTGACCTGCGGTTGCACGGCTACCAGGCCAACGCGCTGCTCTCGATCCACGCGGATTCCTGCAATGTGCCGGGGCGTTCGGGGTTCAAGGTGGCTCGCGCCGAGGCGAGCCATATACCCGGTTCCGAAGATCGCTTCGTTGATTGCATGAGCCTTCATTATGCACAACAGACAGGGCTGCCGTTTGATGCCCACACGATCACCTACGATATGCGGCGCTATCATGCTTTCTACGAGATCGATCCCAACACACCCGCGGCGATCATCGAGACGGGATTTATGTTGGGGGATCGTGAGCTCTTGACCGAACGCCCCGATGTCGTGGCTCAGGGCATCGTCAATGGCCTGGTCTGCTTCATCGAGGGCCGGGGAGATTGAGCATGACCCGGGCCGTGGCGGGCGTGTCCGCCCCCGCGGGCATGGCGCGGCACTCGGATCTCGTCGCATTCTCGCAAGCGAACTTACGGCTGGTCCGGCTGCGCTGTCGGGTCCATCCCGTATCCGATGTGGGTCGCTGGCGTGACGCCGGCGCCACCCATTTTGTGCTTCAGCTCCTGAGTCCTTCTCCTGCTCGACGCCCCACAACGCCGGAGGACTTCGTCGACGAGTTTGCCGGCGATATCGAGAGATTCCTGACGGTCGGTGTCAACGTCCTGGAAATCCACGACGAGCCCAACCGGGTTGACCGTGGCCTGACCGTCTCATGGCAGGATGGGGTTGCGTTTGCGGCGTGGTATGATGATGTGGTGCGCTGCCTCCATCGCCGCTACGGCTACGAGCTCAGGCTCGGTTTTCCCGCCCTGTATGACCGCGAGCGTCCTCATCCCGATGCCGACGTCATGGACACACGCGCGGCGGCGCATGACCACGAGGGCTTCTTGCGTATGTGTGAGCCGGCTCTGGAGAGTGCCGACTGGGTAGGTGTGCATCTCTATTGGCGTGTACCGGAGGAGCTGCGCGCCCCGAATGGTGCGTTGAGTTTCCTGCACACGTATCTGGATCGCTATCCTGCTTGTGACGTTCTGGTCACCGAATTCGCTAACGTGAACCCGGATGTAAGCCCCCGAGAGCGGGGCGGACAGTACGTGGAGTTGCTGACCCTGCTGGCACAATATGAGCGTGTCCTCGGCGTGTGCGGCTTCCCGCTACGGTCGAGCGATCCGCGCCACCGCAATATGGAATGGGTAGCTGCCGGAGACGCTGCGCAAGGCGTCGTGGATGAGCTCGCCGAACGTCCCGGGCTGCCGGACCGCGCAACGATGCGATTCACGTGGCCCACTACGTCGCGGCACTATGTGCGCCTCTTTGGACGGGATCAGCAGGGCTTCTACCATGACTATGGGATGGCAGGTGGACATAATGGCGTCGATCTGGGCGTCGCAGATACCTCATCCGGGCGGTCTCCGGTCGTCGCCGCCCTTGACGGCACGGTGACGCAGGTCGCCCTGGATGAGGAGGGGTACGGCGGGCATGTGCGCATTCGGAGCTATGGCCCCGACCACGAAGAGATCACACTGCTCTATGCCCATCTCGTGGACATCGAGGTGTCCGTGGGCATGCTGGTCTCCAGGGGAGAGTTGCTGGGCTTTGTCGCTGTCCCGAGCGGATCGCCATCTGCACACCTGCACTTCGGTATGCGTGTGACCGGCCTCCATCTGCCTGCCACGCGTGACTGGGTCAATCCGCGTCCCTATCTCGAAGGCCATATTGGTTGCCATTCCGAGCTGCCTCAAGTAAAATAGAGGATATCAGTCCCTCGTTGGTGCAGACTGACCTACCACAACAACGTCTAGGATTGCTCTCGAAAGGAGTCGTACGCAATGTCCTACCAGAAAGTGATCATTGTAGGGAACCTGGGGCGTGACCCCGAAATGCGCTATATGCCTGACGGAACCGCTGTAACGTCCTTCAGCGTGGCGACCAATCGACGTTGGACGAATCAGGATAACTCTCAGGGTGAAGAGACCGTCTGGTTCCGGGTGTCGGTCTGGCGGCGTCAAGCAGAGATAGCAGCTCAGTACCTGAGCAAGGGACGGCAGGTGATGGTTGAGGGCCGGCTTCAGCCGGACAAGGCTACGGGCGGGCCACGTATCTGGACGGCACAAGACGGTACACCTCGGGCCAGCTTCGAGATCACCGCCGACAGGATTGTCTTCCTTGGTGGTCGCGGAGACGCGTCCTCCGGTGGCGACAGCGGCGATATGGACGGCCCCGACTACGTGGCCGAGGACGAGATTCCATTCTGAGGTTGTGCCAACGCCATAAGGTGTGTCGACAACAGAGGGGATGCGTCCCCTCTGTTGTTGTCTCTAGTTCTCGATACGGATAAAGGAGCAGGATGTCCAAGTCTCAGGCAAGATCGCTGAACATCGAGTTGCCGGCGGATCTGGAGCCGACCTACGCTAATTTCGCCCTGATCTCGCACACGCCGTCCGAGGTCATCATCGACCTCGCTCAGATGCTGCCGAACCAGCCCAAGGTGAATATCCGATCCCGTGTGGTGATGACGCCGCTGAATGCGAAGCTGATGCTGCGCGCGCTTCAGGAGAATTTGGGTAAGTATGAAGCGACCTACGGCGAGATCGCGATCCCGGGGCAAGGTGATGACCTCGTGCGTTCGTTCTTTGGCGGCAAACCATCCCCGGAAGCAGAGTGAGGCGACGATGAACGAAGCACTACAAGCGTGGTTGGATGGGCTAGCACAGCTGGCAGAAGAGGACCTCGCGACACAGAATCGGATTAGGGACGAGGCGTTACAGCAAAGTCATGCGTTGATCCGTCTGTGCTCGAATGCTATACGCGCGGGCCACCGCGATGAATGGGACGAAGCCGAAACGCTCCTGGGGGATGCTGATCGCGTCGGACAGGAGATGCAGGCGCTGTTGGCCCCCTATCCCGAACTGGTCTACGCCGGATATACCCAGGATGCGCTGAAAGAACTCGTCGAGGCCCGTGTGACGCTCGCCCTGATCTCGAATCGTCCTATGCCAACGGTCGAGGCCTCTGGGATCCCTTTGAACACGTACCTGAACGGCGTCTGTGAGGCCGCGAGCGAGCTGCGTCGGCGCTGCCTGGATATGTTGCGTCATGAGAGCTTCGACGAGGCCGAGAGGCTGCTGGCGGCCATGGACGCCGTCTACGAGGTGCTGATGTCGTTCAGCTATCCGGATGCGATCACCCGCGGGCTGCGCCGCAAGGTTGATCAGCTACGGGGCGTGCTGGAGCGCACGCGTGGTGATTTGACCAACAACCTGCAGATGGTACGCTTGCTCAAGGCGCTGAAGGCGATTGAGGATTAGCGCTCCGTCGGTATCGCGTGGGATAGCGAGCGCCGGCCTGCGGGCGCCTGCGGCAAGTTGGGTTGCGGCGTGCTGGTAAACTGCACGGCTTGACAGGGCGTCCGGTTCGGGTCGGATGCATGTTGATGGGGCCGCAGAAGCTTGTACCCGGAGGTTGGGGTGCGGGCTTTTTTCTTGTCCCCGCTCATCGCGCCAGGAGGGACTATGTCGATCGCATTTGGGACGGATGGTTGGCGGGCTGTGATCAGCGACACGTTCACGTTCGAAAACGTGCGGATCGTCGCTCAAGCGATTGCGGATTACGTGGCGGAGCATGCGGGAACCGGGGATCGAGCGGAAGGACAGGCTGAGGTCGTCGTCGGTTTCGATACGCGTTTTCTCTCTGATCGTTATGCTCGCGAGGTGGCGCGGGTTATGGCCGGCAACGGGGTGATCGCGCATCTGACCCGTGCCGATGCACCGACGCCCGCCGTCTCCTATGCGGTCTTCGAGAAGCAGGCGGTGGCAGGGGTGATGATCACAGCCAGCCACAATCCCCCCCGCTACAACGGCTTGAAGCTCAAGGCCCGCTTCGGCGGATCCGCCCTGCCGGAGCAGGCGCGCTATGTCGAGGCGTTGCTGGAGCGAAATCAGCGTGAGGCCCGCGGGCCTAACCTGATGGAGTACGAGCGGGCGCTGGAACTGGGCCTCATCCATCGCTTCGATCCTGCCTGGGCTTACTACCAGCACCTCTCTACATTGGTGGACCTTGATCGTGTCTCCAACGGTGAGTTGCGCGTCGTGGCTGACGCGATGTACGGGTCCGGACGTGGCGCGTTCCGTGATATGCTCAGCCGAACGCGCTGCACGCTCCAGGAGATCCGTGGTGAGATGAACCCGGGCTTCGGTGGCATCCACCCCGAGCCGATGGCACACTTCCTCCAGGCGCTTGTCGCGGCTATGCAGACGCACCACGCTGACGTCGGCCTGGCGACCGATGGCGATGCCGATCGCATCGGGGCGATGGATGCGCTGGGCAACTTCGTCGACCCTCATCACATCTTCACCTTGGTCCTGCGCTATCTTGTGGAGCAGCGTGGGTGGACGGGATCGGTGGTGCGCTCCGTTTCCACGACACGCATGGTGGACCGGCTGGCGAGACGGCATGAGTTGCCCCTTCATGAGACGCCGGTCGGCTTCAACTACATCGCCGACTACATGCTCAAGGGCGACGTCCTGATGGGCGGCGAGGAGTCGGGTGGCCTGTCGATCAAGGGCCATATCCCTGAGGGCGATGGCATTCTCATAGGTCTGTTGCTGCTTGAGGTGATGGCATACGCGAAGGCCCCGCTGCACGAGTTGGTCGCGGAGGTCCAGCAGGCGTTTGGCCCTGCGGTCTATGCCCGCCGCGATATCCCTTTGCGTCGTGCGGTGGCCAAGGCCGAGATGGTCACGCGGCTCAAGGAGCAGGTCCCACAGGAGCTTGCCGGCGAATCTATCGTCGAGGTCGGCACGTTGGATGGGGTCAAATACGTGCTCGCGGATGACGCTTGGCTGTTGATCCGGCCCTCGGGCACGGAACCGGTGCTGCGTGTTTATGCCGAGGGACGCTCCCATGAGGAAGTGCAGGCGCTGCTGGCCTACGGCGAGCAGGTGGCGGGCTAAGCGACGGCAGACAGCCGGCGGCAGCCCTCTGTGCGTCAGAACGTGCCGCCTTCAGGAAGTGGGAGTGCATTGTGGAATCACGAACCGAGACGACTGAATTGAATGGAGTATATCAACCGTATGACAAGTCATCCTGAAGCATCGACTTTGATCTCTCCTTACGGAGGCAAGCTCGTCGATCTAGTGGCGTCCGAGGCTCAACGCGATGCGTTGATGGCGGAGGCCAACCGGTATCCGACGCTTCAGATCTCCGACCGGAATCTCTGCGACCTGGAGTTGTTAGCCGTCGGCGGTTTCTCGCCGCTGGACCGCTTTATGGGGTTCGCCGACTACCAGCGCGTGCTCACCGAGATGCGTCTGGCGGATGGGACGCTCTTCCCCATTCCGGTCACGCTGACGATCAGCAAGGAGGACCTGCCGACGCGTGGGGAGTGGATCACGCTGCGTGACTCGCGCAACTACATCATCGCCATGATGCGCCTGGAGGAGGTCTTCCGCTGGGATCCCACCCGCGAGGCGCGGCTGGTGCTGGGTTCGACCGACCACCGGCACCCGCTGGTCTCGGAGATGGCACGGTGGGGTGACCTGTGTATCTCGGGTGAGCTGCGGATCATCAATCTGCCGAAGTACTATGACTTCGTGGATCTGCGACGTACACCCGCCGAGGTGCGTGGAGCGCTCACGGCTCTGGGACAGGAGCGCGTCGTGGCCTTCCAGACGCGCAACCCGATGCACCGAGTTCACGAGGCGCTGACGAAGCGCGCGGTGGAGCGCGTGGGCGGGAGCTTGCTGATTCATCCGGTGGTGGGTATGACCAAGCCGGGCGATGTGGATCACTATACCCGGGTGCGGGTCTATAAGACCCTGGTGGAGCACTACTATGACGGCTACCCCACGGTCTTGAGCCTGCTGCCGCTGGCAATGCGGATGGCGGGACCGCGCGAGGCGCTCTGGCACGCCATCATCCGCCGCAACTACGGGGCGACGCACTTCGTGGTGGGGCGTGACCACGCCGGGCCGGGCAAGGACAGCGCGGGTCGACCGTTCTACGGCCCTTACGAGGCTCAGGATATGCTGACCCAATATGCCGAGGAGATCGGCGTAAGCCCGGTCACCTTCCGCGAGCTGGTCTATTTGGAGGAGCAGGACGACTATGTGGCCGCTGAGGAGGCGCCGGAAGACGCCAAGGCGCTCTTCCTCTCGGGGACCCAGGTGCGTGAGGACTATCTGGAGAAGGGCAAGGCGCTGCCGACGTGGTTCACGCGCCCGGAGACGGCGGAGATCCTGCGAGAGACCTACCCTCCGCGCCACAAGCAGGGCCTGTGCCTGTGGTTCACGGGTCTGAGTGGGTCGGGGAAGTCGACCATCGCCAACGCGCTGCTGCCGATGCTGCTGGAGCGTGGACGGCAGGCGACGGTGCTGGATGGCGACGTGGTGCGCACTCATCTGTCGAAGGGTCTGGGCTTCAGCCAGGAAGATCGCGACACGAACATCCTGCGCATCGGTTTCGTGGCAGGGGAGATCGCGCGGCACAACGGCACGGTGATCTGTGCGGCGATCAGTCCCTACCGCAGCACGCGCAATGAGGCGCGCAAGATGGTCGGTGATGAGCGCTTCATCGAGATCTACGTGAACACGCCACTGGAGGTCTGCGAGGAACGCGACGTCAAGGGGCTCTATGCCCGGGCGCGGCGTGGGGAGATCAAGGGCTTCACGGGCATCGATGACCCCTACGAGGCACCGCTCAACCCGGAGCTGGTGATGGACACGGTGGATCGGACGCCTGAGGAGAACGCACGTCTGATCGTCGAGTATCTTGATGAACGTGGGTATCTGAATCACGCGTAGGCCGCGAGGAGTATCAGCTTAGGCAGAAGGGAGTCGGATGGTGAAGAAAGCTTTGGTCTGTGGTGCAGGCGGTTTCATCGGGGGACACTTGGTCTCCAAGCTTAAGGGCGAGGGGTACTGGGTTCGCGGTGTCGATATCAAGGAGCACGAGTTCCGCACCCTGGAAGCTGATGAGTTCATGCGACTGGACCTGCGTGAGGCGCACAACTGCTGGCAGGCGTTGAGCCTCGGTAGCGGCGAGTCGTTTGATGAAGTCTACCAACTGGCTGCCGATATGGGGGGCATGGGCTTCATTCACACGGCCGAGTGCGATATCATGCACAACAGCGTGCTCATCAACGTGCATATGGTGGATGCTGCGGTCAGGACGGGCGTGTCGCGCTACTTCTTCTCCTCGTCTGCCTGCGTCTATCCCGATATGAAACCGGGTGACCCTGAAATGACCGAGGATCAAGTGATTCCCGCCAATCCCGACAACGAGTATGGTTGGGAGAAGCTGTACGCTGAGCGGATGGCGATGGCCTATGCACGCCACTATCCGATCGAGGTGCGTGTCGCGCGCTTCCAGAACTGTTACGGTCCCTATGGGACCTGGCGGGGAGGGCGTGAAAAGGCGCCGGCGGCGATCTGCCGCAAGGTCGCGATGGCCGAGAACGGCGATTTCATCGATGTGTGGGGAGATGGTAAGGCGGTCCGGGGCTTCACCTATGTCGATGATCTGGTCGACGGCATCTATCTGCTGATGCAGTCCGATCTTCGCGTGCCGGCTAACATCGGGACCGAGCAGTATGTCACCGTCAACGATCTGGTTCGGACCGTGATCGAGATCTCCGGTAAGGAGTTGGGGGTCCGGCATGTTGAGGGGCCGGTGGGTGTGTTGGCGCGCAATTTCAGCAAGGCGCGCATGCATGGCCTGGGTTGGGAGGCCAAGGTGAGCCTACGTGAGGGTATCGAGGCGACCTATCCGTGGATCGCAGCGCAGGTCGCACAGGCCTATAGGGATGCAACCTGAGTGGACGAGGTGCCTAAGGCGCGTCGTGTAGGAGGGATGTCATAGTGTCGATCGCGTATCAGGTCGAGTTGCTCAAACGCAAGCTGCAGGCGCGGGTGGGCGGCTCGGTCGAGGATATTCGGGTGGTGCGCTCTCCGTTGCGCGTTTCGCCGCTGGGTGCGCACATTGATCATCAGGATGGACTGGTGACCGGTATGGCGCTGGACCAGGCCATCTACCTGGCTTTTGTGCCGCGGGAGGATGGCGAGGTTCGGATCGAGAGTATGAACTTCGCGGGGGAGGTCGCGTTCAACCTCATGGATATTCCCCCGCGCGTCCCGCGGGACTGGGGCAACTACGCGCGTGGAGCGGCCCTTGCCCTTGTGCGTAGCCACCACATACGGCGAGGCATGGATGCCGTGGTGATGGGTGATATGCCCATCGGTGGGCTTAGTTCATCCGCGGCGGTAGGCGTCGCCTATCTGCTGGCGTTGGAGACGGTGAATGACCTGCAGGTGAGTCCACAAGAGAACATCGAGTTGGACCGTCTGGTGGAGAACGATTACCTGGGGCTCAAGAACGGCGTACTGGATCAGTCGATGATCCTGCTCAGCGATCGGCATTGCCTCACCTATCTGGACTGTCGTTCGATGGAGGTGCAGCGCATCCCAACAACGGCGAGCCCGGAGGCGTTTGAGATCCTGGTCGTCTATTCAGGCATTCGGCAGGCGCTGGTCGGCACGGACTATAACCAGCGTGTGGCAGAGTGTCAGGCTGCTGCGCGACTCCTGCTCACGTGGTCCGGTGTGCCCAATGTCAATGGAAAGGCGCGGTTGCGCCTGGTACCGCCGGAGGTCTATGCTGAGTTGGGCGATCGCTTGCCCTCCCCGCTCGACCGACGTGCTCGGCACTTCTTCACAGAGGTGCAGCGGGTTCAGGAGGGTGTGGATGCCTGGCGTGTGGGGGATATCGAGCGGCTGGGGCGGCTGATGCGTGCCTCGGGCGCCAGTTCGGTGCATAACTACGAGTCGGGCAGCCCTCACCTGACCTCACTCTATGAAGTTCTCAGTAAGTGCCCGGGGGTCTATGGCGCGCGATTCAGTGGCGGCGGCTTCCGTGGCTCGTGCATTGCCCTGAGCCGCCCGGCCTATCGTGAGGAGATTATGGCCTTCGTCGCTGAGCATTATCCGGTCGCACATCCGGATATCGCCGATGCGTACAGCATCCATTTCTGCCAGACCAGTGAAGCCGCGAACGTGATGGCGTGAGATGAAGCACGACGCTGTCTTGCACCGGCTACGGGACCAAGGCCTGTGGGTGCTCCTTGCTCTGATCTTGCTCGGTGCGGGGCTCTGGCTGCTTCTTTCAGACGCTCCTCCGGTGGTCGTGAGTTGGGAGACGGCGAGTGAGGTGGGCACGGCGGGCTTTCATGTCTATCGTGCGCCGGCGTGGGGGGCCGGCGACGCGGTGCGGGTGAATGCCGACCTCATTCCTTCTGCCGGCGACGAGATGGTTGGTGCCGGGTACCGCTTCGAGGATCGCGATCGCGCGCTGGTCCCCGGAAGACGCTATCGCTACCAGATCGAAGAAGTCGAGTGGGATGGGAGCACGGTGCTCTACCCGGAGAGTGTTGTGGTCAGGGCCGGGCTGCCTGAGACGTGGACGAAGGTCGAGGGCGGAGGCTTGATCGTGTTGGCCCTGATCTTGACGCTGACGCGCTTTCGCCGCGTGCCGGAACGTGAGGAGAGCGGATGACCCTGGTCTTGCGCGTCGACCCTGAGGCGCCCGAGGACATGGTGATTGCCCGGGCGGCCAAGGTGATCCTCGACGGTGGGCTGGTGGCATTCCCGACGGAGACCGTCTATGGCCTGGGGGCCAATGCCCTGGATGAACGCGCCGTTGAGGGGATCTTCCGGGCAAAAGAGCGACCTGCCTACGACCCCCTGATCGTGCACCTGGCGGATGCACGGGCGCTGGACCTTGTGGCTGCCCACGTGCCGGAGACGGCGCTCGAGCTGGCGGATGCCTTCTGGCCCGGGCCGCTCACGCTGGTGCTGCCTCGCCATCCCCGGATTCCCCTTCGGGTGACGGCCGGTGGGGAGACCGTCGCCGTGCGCGTCCCCGCACATCGTGTGGCGAGAGCTCTCATCAGGGCAGCTGACGTTCCTATCGCTGCGCCGAGCGCCAATAGATTCGGGCGGATCAGCCCGACGTGCGCTGATCACGTCCTGGCAGATTTGGAAGGGCGCATTGAGCTGCTTCTGAATGGCGGCTGCACGACGGTCGGTGTGGAATCGACGGTGCTCTCGCTCGTTGGGGAGGTACCTAGCATCCTGCGTCCCGGTGGCATAAGCTATGAGGCGCTGTCCGGGGTCCTGGGGGAGGTCGTGCTCGCTCCCTCGGCGGTGCCGGATGAGACGCGCTTGGTCTCGCCCGGCACGTCGGCCAAGCACTACGCACCCCGGGCGAGGGTCATACTCTATCGTGGGGAGCAGCTTCAGGTGCTCAAGGCGATGCGGCGTGACGCGCTCGATCTCCTGGCGGCAGGCGAAAAGGTCGGCCTCTTGCTCGCCGAGGAGGATGGGCAGGAGATGGGCGAGCTTCCGGTCATCCTTCAGGACATGGGTTCCCTTGCCTCGATGACTGAGATCGCCCAGCATCTCTACAGTGCGCTGCGTACCCTGGATGGCGCAGGGGTCACCATCATCCTCGCTCGTGATGTGGGCACGGAGGGACTTGGCTTAGCGATCCGAGATCGACTCACGCGCGCCGCCTCGGGTCACGTGATTGAGGTGTCGTAGGACAAGCTCCCCGTCGACATCCTCTGGGGGTCTGCGTCGTCGCCTGAACGGCGGAGGGTCGGCGGTGCGTGCCGGGACTAGCTTCTCAGGAAATCTCTCAGGCGACGGGCATGGGCCGGGTGGCGCAGCCGGCTGAGCGCCTGGGCCTCGATCTGACGCACCCTCTCTCGGGTCACGCCCAGCTTCTTGCCCACCTGCTCCAGCGTGTAGGTCTGTCCGTCGAGGAGGCCGTAGCGCATCTGAAGGATCTTCACCTCTCGGGGCGGGAGATCGACGAGGATCTCCATCAGTTGATCGCGGAGCATCGCGGCGCTGACCCGATCGGGTGGGGAGGGGCTGTCCGTATCCTCGACGAAGTCACCCAGGGTGCTCTCGCCTTCATCATCGGTCGGCATTTCCAGGGAGAGCGGACGGCGGGCGACATCGAGCATCTGCTCGACCTTGCGAACGGGGATCTCCATTTCCGCAGCCAACTCCTCGGGCGACGGGCTTCGCCCAAGTCGTTGGGTCAGCTGGTGGGAGATCCGCAGCATCTTGTTGATCTGATCCCCCATGTGTACAGGCACGCGGATCGTGCGACTCTGATCCGCGATGGCTCGTGTCACCGCTTGACGGATCCACCACGTGGCATAGGTAGAGAACTTGTGGCCACGCTTGTAGTCGAACTTGTTGGTGGCACGGATCAGGCCGATGTTTCCTTCCTGAATGAGGTCGAGGAAGGGGACGCCGCGCCCAATGTATTTCTTGGCGACGCTGATGACGAGCCGTGAATTGGCACGTATCAGGTGTTCTCGAGCACGGATGCCATCTTCGAGTTGATGCTCCAACTCATATCGCTTGTCCTCGCTGTTGTAGCGTCCGGCTCCCAGTTTGGCCTGGGCCCTCTTGCCGGCCTCCATACGCTTGGCGAGGGAGACCTCCTCCTCAGCCGTCAAGAGCGCGACTTTGCCGATCTCCTTCAGGTAGAGGCCGATGGTGTCATCGACCTCGATTGCCCGATAGAGGTCTTCTTCTGCCTTCTCGGCCTCGGCCTCGTCAATATCCTCAATGACTCTGGCGAGTCCGCTGGGGGCTTTCTCACCCGGACCGCCCACGACGATGCCCGACTCCATCAGCGCCGAGATCGTCTCATCGAGGCGCCCAATATCCTCTTCTGCCTCCGGGAACACCCGCTGGATATCCTCGTAGGTTACATAGCCGCGTTCATACCCAAGTGCAAGCAAGTACTCCTCGCCGGTGAGGTATTCATTGAGAGGGGTGAGTCCCTCTTCTTGTTCTTCGTCGAATCGTTCTTCTAAAGCCAAGACCACAGTTCCTTTGAGTGCCGAGTGTTAAGCTAGTCCTACATCATAGCGGAATAACGATCATAGAGTAGACAACTTCAAGGACTTGTCAACCATTCTGTCAAGCGAAAAAAAAGCACGGGTGGCCATGCGGCCACCAGTGCTAACCGATGCCTACTATAGCACAATTCGCTGCCAAGTGTCAATAGGCAGCAGGTGGAACTCTAGCTGCGCTCGGCAAAATCGACGGGCAGCGCGAAGGTCGCCTTGAGTCCCTGACCCGACGTAGCGGAGATACGGAAGCTGCCCCCCAGCATCTCGATACGTTCCCGCAACGTGGGAAGGCCCAGCCTCAACGCGTCAGGTGAGGTCAGAGCCTCGTCGAGATCGAACCCTACACCATTGTCTTCGACCGTCACGCGGACTTCATCCTCTTCGATGTTGAGGTGGACGCCGATGGCGCTTGCCTGGTTCTGCTCGCGTCCGATGTGGATGAGGGCCTGGATCACGCGGAAGATCGTGATCTCCTTATGCGAGGCGATGCGCATGTCCTTGCCCGTGACCTTCAACGTAAGGCCGGTGAAGCCGCTCTCAGTGATCCCCTCCACGTAGCGTCGCACGGTGGGCACCAGGCCCAGGTCGTCCAACATCATGGGGCGCAGATCGAAGATAAAGACCTTGACGGTCTTGAACGCATTGACGACGCTCTTCTTGAGCTCTGACAACTCCGTCCGCGTGCGCTCGGGGTCGCGATCGAAGAGCCTCTCGCAGATCTCGGCCTGCAGTACCAGGTTCGTCAAGGACTGCGCCGGTCCGTCATGCATCTGGCGTGAGAGCCGTAGTCGCTCCTGTTCCTGGGCCTCGATGATGCTGATCACCATCGCCTGAGACGTCGCCATGCCGGCCTGAGCTGTCTGGTTCATCGTCGATTCCGTCTCATCGGGAGGGGCATAGGTGAGCACCCGTTCGTAGAGCTCCGCGATCCGGGTAAGATGCTTCTGATCGCTTTGCAGCTTCTCCAGTTGTCCCCTCATCGTGAAGAGGCGTTGCTGGTTCTCGACCAGCGCGCTGTAGCTGCGGCGGATATCTTCACGGGGCGCGGTGTCAAACGTGGACTCGATCTGGCGCATACGCGCTACGGCCCGCGTGTTGGACTGCATGTAGCGATCCACCTCGCTCGAGGTCTGCTGGATCAGCATGTCGATCTCTTTGAGCTCTCGCTGGATCTGTTCTGAGCCGCGCCGGCAGAACTCTGCGAATTGGTCCCAACTGCTTTCGTTCATATGACCCCCTGTGTGCGACGCAAGGTGACGAGCTTTAGGATTCCGGCAGGCGGACCCATCCGTGCCGCAGTGCATAGATCGCGGCCTGTGTGCGGTCCGACCGGTTCAGCTTCGAGAGGATAGAGGTAACGTGATTCTTAACCGTCTGCTGACTGATGCCGAGGTGTGTTGCGATCTCTTTGTTGCTGAGACCGTCAATGATCTGTTCGAGGATTTCCATCTCGCGACTCGTGAGTGGTGAGAAGGTGGAATCCTCAGGACTGATGCCGTAGCGATGATAGAGCTCCAGCAGCCACTGCTCGGCTTCTTCCGGCGTCATCGTACGGTTGGAGATGACGTAATATCCTTGGGCTACCAAGCGCACGGTCTCCAGCAGTTGCGCCGGAGCCACGTCTTTGGGGAAATAGGCCGAGGCCCCGATGCGGATCGCGCGATAGATCTGCTCCTCATCATCGTAGGCCGTCAGGATGATGACGTTGGTGTCAGGACAGAGCATCTTGACCTGTTGCGTAACCTGCAATCCGTTCAGCGCGGGAAGGTTGACGTCCATCAGGACGACGTCCGGACGGCACCTTTCGATCAGCCCGATGGCTTCTTCCCCATCGCCGCTTTCCGCGACCACGGTGACATCGGGTTCCGCATTGAGAACATCGCGGACCCCTTGCCTGAAGAAGAAGTGGTCGTCAACAATCACGACTTTGATCATAAGGAACTCATCAAATTCCTGAGGGCGATCCTGTCTAGAGCTGATTACGGCATGCGCGCTAGTGTGAAAAGCTCCGGCTGGCGGTCGTAGAGCACCAGTTCGACCAACTCGTCCGCCGCGACCAGCGCTAGACTGAGCCCGAAGGGTCCCAGTCCATTGATCACGCTGATGTTGGGGTGAATGGGCAGTCGATCGACCACGGGTAACATATCGGCGCTCCGGGCGATGCGGGTTGTGTAGCGATCGCGCACGATCGCATCAGGACAGAGCTGCTGAGCGACGGCGTTGAGGCGCCAGAACACATCATCCTCATCGTCACCCCAGCCGGTCAGATAGGTGGTGTCGCCATCCGGCAACAGGAAGATGCGTCCATTGTCCAGGACCAACGGCTGGTCCAGCGTGGTCGCTTGGTCCAGGGCCAGGGTATGAATGTGCCCAGGCCGAAGGGCGTCAGCGAGTTGTGGGCTTAGCCGTGTTGCGTGAATCCCGTTGGCGATGACGATCTTGTCGGCCCACAGATAGCGTTGATGGGCGAAGACTGCCATGCCATCCCCCGGGCGCTCTTTCACCTTCTGGACCTCGGCATCAAGCTCAAGAATGATGTTGTCGTGGTCAAGGAGTCTGCTGACGAGGACACCGGGCTCGAAGAGTAGATCATCTGAAGTGCGGATGGCGACCTGATCTCCGTAACGGTTATCATCCTCGAGCTTGACGGTGTAGCCGTACGCCTCCAAGCGTGCTGTCGACGTGCGGTAGAGCTCTGACTGTGCGGCGTCGGCAGCCAGCCTGAGGCTGCCGGTCTTCTGTGCGGGGACGCCCACTCGATCGAGCAGGATCTCCAGGCGCACGAGGTTCTCAGACGTGAGTTCCCAAAGCGTATGCGCGAGTTCCTCGCCGACATGCTCCATCAACTGCATGAAGGGTTCGGGGGTGCCCAACAAGGCAAGACCGGGTTGGCGCCTGACGGTGCCCGCGAGCGATGTAGCCGCTTCCAAGACCACCACGTGCAGGCCTTCTTCGGCGAGGGTTGCGGCGATGAGGGCACCCGTTAGCCCTGCACCTACCACAATGACGTCGTAGGTATCCGAGGTTGACATAACGGTTCCTTTCAGCTTATCGCGGCGGTGTGACGATCAATTCCGCCATGTCGAAGAACGCGGCGTTGTTGACGTGCGGGTAGGCGGGCTCGGCGAAAAAGCAGACGGTCACGCGCCCAAGCAGTACTTCTTCGACCTCTGCCTCTTCCTCCTCCAGATCAAGCTCTTCCTCCACCTCCTCCTCCGGTGGCCCACTGATCGCCGGAACGACCAGGCTCGGTGATGAGAGCGTGACGATGCCGCTGTCCTGGTTGATGCGCAGCTCATCGCCCCAGCGGGCATTGTAGCAATCCCCGGCACCCGTCGCGTCAATACCCGCTTTGACGATCAGGCTGTCAAGCGACGAGAAAGCTTTGGCCCGGATGCGGAAGGAGACACGGCTACCGGCGGTCACGGTCACCGTCTGGTGTACCCAGGTGCGGAACCTGAGCCAGCGCATGGTCTCGACCTTGAGGGTCGAGCCATCGATCTGGCGCAGCGGGTCGTCAGCCGCCGAGAACATAGGTTCGGCATACGAGTTCTCGCTGTTGTACTCATCCCCACCTTTGTAGTTCACGTAAGCATCCCACTGCCAACCGGGGATGCGATTAGGCAGGATAAAATCGAAGTTCGCGCCCTCCAGCGAGACGGACATCGGGGTAGGCGATGGTCGGGGTGTCGATGTGGGCGAAGGTGTGACGGTCGGAAAGGGAGAGGCCGTAGCGGTAGGTGTGTTGGTCAGGCGGGCCGGAAGCGTGGGCCGAGGCGTCGCGGTGGGTGCCGGCGTCCAGGTTGCGGCGAGCATCTGAGTCGGCGGGGCTGAGGTCGCGGTGGCAGGCGGTGCCTGAGCCGGTTGACGCGTTGAGCGGATCACGATCGTCGCTAACCCACCGATCACCACGAGGTCGAGCACCGCCAGTACCAACAGGATGGTCTTCTGCATTCGGCTCAATGCGCCCATCATCGCCTCTTAGATGTGATTGTCGTCCCTGGATATGCATTCATCATACTTCAAGGTCATCCTGATGACAAGCATGCGCAACTCAATGCGTCGGCCCATCATGCCGTCACCCTGCAAAGTCGCTCGCGTTAGCAGTCGGTTATAGGATCCTGTGCCGGCGCTCGCGTCGTGCGCAGCTGCCCGCATCCGGCGTGGATCCCACCGCCGCGGCGCTGCCGCATCGTGTGGGGGATGTCGTAGTGGTCAAGGCGTGCGGCAAATGACTCGACGGTCGCCTCACCTGCAGGTTGATAGCGTCCGCTAGACGTCGGGTTGAGCCGGATCAGATTCACGTGCGAGGGCAGATTCCGTAGCCATCCTGCGAGTGCCTCTGCCTGCTCAAGGCTGTCATTGACCCCGTCGATCATGACCCACTCGAAGAAAACGCGGCGACGGGTTCTGTCCGTGTAGGCCCTCGCCGCGTCCATCAACTGCTCCAGCGGATAGGTCCTGTTGATGGGCATCAGGGTGCTCCGTAAGGCGTTCGTGGCAGCGTGAAGGGAGATCGCTAACTTAATCGGCATGCGGTTATGGATCTCCGCTAAGTGCAGGATACCGGGCACGATACCTGCGGTGCTCAATGTGATGCGGCGGGGAGCGAAGCCCAGGCCCCGGGGGTCGACAAGAATCTCGGCCGCCCGCAAGGTCTGTGCTTCATTGAGCAGTGGTTCGCCCATGCCCATGAAGACGACGTTGGATACGTCGTGTGAGCGGGACGCAAGGGCGCGCTGCATATGCTGGACCTGACCGACGATCTCATCTGCCGACAGCTGCCGAACGAATCCCATCTCTCCCGTGGCACAGAAATCGCAGCCGCACGCACAGCCGACTTGCGTGGACACACAGACGGTGTACCGTTGGCGGTACTTGAGGAGGACCGTCTCGATCAGCGCGCCATCATGCAACTGCAGCAGATCCTTCTCGGTGCTGCCGTCAGGGCTGACCTCATGCGCCAAACGCACAGGCGTGCATGGGCAGAACTCTTGCGATGGTTGCGTGACCAAGATACCTCAGTTCCTCGAATATGGGAGACGCTGATGAGATCCTTGAGGATCCACCAACGATATTTTGACTTTTGATCCAAAGCATAGCATAATGTACTTGGAAGACCAATGATGGCTCGCCCACAGGAGGGCACTGTGTCCGAGATCTCCTTACAAGCATACGAAGACGAGATTGACCTGCTTATTGAGCAGGCGCGGTATGTCGAGGCTTTGGCTCATCTGCGGCACCTCTTGACCCAGTTCCCGCATGATGTCAGTGCCTATTACCTTCTGGGCAAGACCATGTTGGAGGCCGATCTTCCTGACCTCGCTGTGGACATGTTCCGCCGTGCGTTGAGCGCGGATTCGAACCATCTTCTGTCCCGCATCGGTCTGGGGCTGGCGCACGAGCGGCGTAATGATCTGGATGCCGCGTTGTGGAACCTGGAGCGCGCCCTGGAATCGGATCCAAGCAATGGGGATGTTGCCGAGGAGCTGCGCCGGATGTATGGGCGTCGAGAAGGTGTGGATCTGGCCTACGTACCTCAGACACGTGCGGGCCTGGCGCGGCTCTACCTCCGCGCTTCTCGCTATGGCAGGGCCGCCGACGAGTTTCGCGCCCTGCTCGAGGACCAGCCGGCACGCCCCGACCTGATGACAGCCCTGGCTGAGGCCTATTGGCGCAACGGCCAATGGGTTCAGGCTGCCGAGCTCTGTCAGGAGATCCTCGACAAGCTGCCCTATAGCCTTCGAGCCAATCTGCTGCTGGGTACGCTATGGGTCAACAGCGGGCAGGATGAGGGTTGGACCTACTTGCGGCGCGCACAGGAGGTCGACCCCGGCAACCATTGTGCCGAGGAGCTCTTTGGACCCGACTCACTGCTGACCGCTCAGGAGGTCCACGTTGACCGCCTGGTCTATGAGCCTGATGCGATCGATGTTGATCAGAACAGCACTTGGTTCAAACGACTGGCGTCCGTGTCCGTCTCTGTCGGTATCTCGGAGGCACCTCCCGAGATGAGTGCAGACGAGGTGCGGTTGGTCGACATCACAGCGGGTCTTGAGTCACAGATCGAGATTCCGGATTGGCTGCGCGAGCTCGGGGGTGACCAAGAACAGGAGAGCGCCGGCGGGCTTGGCTGGATGGCCGATATCGAGTTTGAGACGCCGGACGAAGCTGTGGCGGATGTGCCTGATGTGGGCAGGACGGTGGCCGAGGATACCGAGGCGCTGGATTCGGCCTTCGGTGTTGAGGACGCGTCTGAGTCTGAGGCGCCGGAGGTTGTACCGGACTGGTTGCAGGCGCTCGCTGCCGATGAGCTGCCGGTCGATCTCGAGACGCCGGAGGGCGCGCCGGACTGGCTGCGGGAATTGGTCGATGAACGTGTGTCCGGAGAGGACTCGGAACCGATTGCCTTGGATGCCGCTGCTGTGGAGGATCTGAAGGCATGGGCTGAGGGCGAGACCGAGGCTGCAGACTGGCTGCGTGGGCTTGAGTCCGCTGTCAGTGAGATCGGCGAGGCCGGTGAGGAGGGAGATGAGGATCTCCTCGCCTGGATGCATGATGAGTTCCCGGACGTCGCGGGAGCCGATGAAGCTGTAGCGGAGGTCGAGACCCCGCCTGCCGATGCAGAGGAGATGCCGGACTGGCTCGCCGAGCTGGAGAGCGCAACCGGAGCGGACGTCGAGGCGGCGGAGGCCGAGATTGAGATCGAGCCCGAGCTCGCTGAGGCGGATGAGGTGCCCGAGTGGTTGGCTGCCCTGGCGCCGGACGTCGCCGCAGAAGTGGCGGATGATGAAACTACAGACGAGGTCGATCTCGAGGAGATGCCGGACTGGCTCGCCGAGCTGGAGGCTCCGACCAGAGCGGCGGTCGAGGAGGCCGAGGTTGAGGTCGAGCCCGAGCTCGCCGACGGGGACGAGGTGCCCGAGTGGTTGGTGGCCCTGGCGCCGGATGTCGCAGAAGCGGCGCCTGAGGAGACCGCAGACGAGGAAGATCTCGAGGCGATGCCGGACTGGCTCGCAGAGCTGGAGGCTCCGACCAGAGCGGCAGTCGAGGAGGCCGAGGTTGAGGTCGAGCCCGAGCCCGAACTCGCCGAGGCGGACGAGGTGCCCGAGTGGCTGGCGGCCCTGGCGCCGGATGTCGCAGAACCGGCGCCTGAGGAGACCGCAGACGAGGTCGATCTTGAGGAGATGCCGGACTGGCTCGCCGAGCTG